>SXYM01000080.1 GCA_005789205.1 Actinomycetota bacterium
CGGGTTCAAATCCCGTTCCGACCTCCATCAGTAGAACGAGTAAAAGGAAGAGTTCATGGACGAAGACGTCAGACCTTGGGGTCGCTATGAAATCTTGTCTGAAAGTTCAGATCATAAAGTAAAGCGAATTGTTGTTAATGCTGGTGCGCGCTTTTCATATCAACGCCATCAGTATCGCTCTGAACATTGGTTCATCGTTAGCGGCAAGGCAAAGGTGACTCATGAGGGCCTTGAAATTGAAATGTCAGCTGGAGACTCAATTGATATCGCACAGGGCGAGCTTCATCGATTAGCAAACATCGGCAGCGAGCCTGTTGTTTTCATTGAGGTCCAGAGCGGTTCATACTTTGGTGAAGATGATATTGAGCGTATTGAGGATGACTACAACCGATAAGCATCATTTATTTTGGTGAGGTATCATTTCTGACTCAAGCAAGGATCGTTGGCTCAGCGGTAGAGCACCACATTGACATTGTGGGGGTCACTGGTTCGATCCCAGTACGGTCCACTTCAGTAAGTTCAACTAGGCGCAGAGAAAAGTATTGGAGCTTTAAGAGCTCTTTTGTAGGCCTTGGATAAAGGTAAGTGAGTTCTGGAAGATCAGCTCCTGGTCATAATCCAAAGTTGCAACGTGGTAACTATTGACCAATTCAATGCGAAACTTGTTCGCAGAACCCAGGCCGGCCATAATTATTTCAGTGTTTGAAACTGGCAAGGTGTGATCTTCCACCGAATGAAAGAGCTGCACAGGAACAGTTATCTTGCTCAGATTCTTACGAGTGATTTTGAGCATTTTGAGTAATTCAGCTATACCGCGAGTAGGTAGCGCGTCATAGCCATGTTCTGTTATTCCTGGGCGCTTGATGTCGTTTCCAACACTTGAGCGAAATTTTTGAAAGTATGAAATTAGGTAGGCCAGTTGATGAGGCAAGAACGCCACGTGAATCATGGGGTTTACTAAAATCAAACCTGCAAGGCGCTCATTATTTGATTGAGCAACATTGAGAGCTGTTCCCCCACCCATTGATAACCCAGCGACGAACACTTGGTCACAGCTTTTAAATAGCTCATCCAATTCCGATTGAACTTTTGCAGGCCACTCTTGCCATTTCACTTTATTGAGATCTTCAGGTTTTGTTCCATGGCCTGGAAGTAATGGGACTCGAACG
This sequence comes from Actinomycetota bacterium, assembly GCA_005789205.1. Lineage (GTDB taxonomy): Bacteria > Actinomycetota > Actinomycetes > Nanopelagicales > Nanopelagicaceae > Planktophila. Next base: position 1,170 of record SXYM01000080.1, read on the forward strand.
GTGTAACCCTTGGAGTGAAGAAACTCTCCCCATGGGCGCATTGATGGTGGGGCTCCAGTAAATCCATGAACAAGTAAGACTCCAACGCGAGCGTTTTTGCCTGATCCTTGCGCCGACCAATCTTGCATCCAACCCGGGGGTGCTGTTTCAACTGCCATGGTAAACACCATACGCGTTCTGTCAATGACAGTGCAATCATTTACTATCGCCACTATGCACCTATCACAAGCCACCTTTGTGGTTGTGGATTTGGAAACTTCAGGTGCTGCCCCTTCTACGGGCGCAGGAATTACAGAGATAGGTGCAGTAAAGGTGCGCGGCGGTGTAGTGATTGGTGAGTTTGAAACCTTCGTAAATCCAGGCGTACAGATTTCAGAATTCATCACACAACTCACTGGAATTACAGATCAGATGCTTTCCAACGCCCCCACTATCGCCCAAGTTTTTCCATCATTCATTGAGTTCTTGGGGCCAGAGAGTGAAAATGTTTTAGTTGCACACAACGCTCCTTTTGATGTGGGGTTCCTTAAGTCTGCCGCTTTGCATCTGGATTACCCATGGCCCAACCATCATGTTGCTGACACTGCCAGATTAGCTAGATACGTATTAACTAAAGATGATGTCATCAACTGCAAATTAGCCACCTTGGCAGAGTTCTTTGGAGCAACTACTTCTCCCACGCACCGTGCCTTAGATGATGCCCGCGCTACGGTAGATGTATTGCATGGCATTATCGAAAGACTAGGAAGTTTTGGAATTACCACTTTGCCACAGTTTAAGAAAGTTAAGAAGCGGCTAGTTTCTGGCTAAGTGCTGCCCACTGTGAAAGAAGCTTTACTGCAGCACCGCTATCAATTGCCATGGTGGCTCGTTTAACTCCCTTTTGGATTCGATCATGAAGGCTTAACTCCATCTCGCCGTCATAGGCAGCTATTGCTGCGGCAGCATTTAATACAACAGCATCACGTGGTGCACCTTTTTCGCCAGCAAAAATAGCGTTAGTGATTCTGGCATTTTCAGTTGCATTTCCCCCAGCAAGGGCTGAAATCGGGGCCCTAGCAATTCCAAAATCAAGTGGGTCTAATAAATCACTTGCTATTTGGCCATTGCCTAAAGTTAAAACAGAAGTAGTTGTTGCAAGAGTTATCTCATCAAGGCCATCATCGCCCCGGAAAACAAAGCCATCTACGCCCTTATCAGCCAACACCTGTGCCATCACTAAATGCATTCGATCATTGGCAACGCCAATCGCTGCAGCCTTTGGTTTAGCTGGATTAGATAGCGGCCCCAAGACATTGAAAACTGTTGGGACACCTAACTCTTTACGGGCAGGGGCAGCAAATCGCATAGCTGGATGAAAAACGGGGGCGAAGCAAAAGCCAATTCCAAGCTGTGAAAAAGTAGTTTCAACACCTTTGCCATCTAGCGTTACTGCAACACCTAAAGCTTCAAGTAAGTCCGCTGCACCTGATTTAGATGAAGCGGCGCGATTACCATGCTTTACAACTTTTGCACCTGCAGCTGCGGCGATAATTGCAGCGGTGGTTGAGATATTAATTGTGTGGGCCCCATCGCCACCGGTTCCAACTGTGTCGACTGCGCGCTCAGTAATGGAGATTGGCGCCGAATACTCATACATCTGGGCAACTAGCGCACCCACTTCTTCACTGGTCTCGCCTTTTGCTTTTAGCGAAAGCAAAAACTTTTTAATTGATTCGTTATCAGTTTTTCCTTCAAGAATCTGCTTCATGCACCATGCAATGTTGGCTGGTTCTAAATCCAGCCCGCTTTCAAGAATTGAGAAATAGCGCTCCCACAACTCTTTCGACATCTTTTAAACTACAGCAGGTGCTGAGCCACGTAGAAGTTCGGCAGCGCTTCTAGCAAGAGTGAATGGATCAATCGGGTGAACTATTGACGCTTCAGCCATCGACCATGCAGCCAGCCATGCATCTTCCTTGCGTCCTGTGATGACTAGCACTGGAGGGCAGTTGAAAACTTCGTCTTTGAGTTGGCGGGCAACTCCCAGACCACCTTCTGGAACGGCTTCACCATCGAGGATGAATAAATCAATGTTTGTGTTGTTATCGACATAAGAGCGAAGGGCTGCAGCCGTGGCAAACTCGTGGATCTGGTGCTCTGCTATATCGCTGGCCGTTCTGGTACCCAAGGCGTCAATGACAGCCTTTCGTACAGTTGAATCATCTGCATAAACCAGAATCTGTTTCTTAGCCATGGCCTAAGTCTAGGCTCCCGGAAAGGGTGTGCGAGATGTTTTTTGCTCTCAAAAATCTGTGGGCTGTTTCACTCCAGAACTGGGTGAATAACCTGCATAAGAGGGGTCTCCCGTAAGACGCAGGCGTGTTTTTCGGGAATAATCATCCCCATGTCGAGTACATCAATAGCGTCCCACCACAGGATCACCCGCCCCAACGCCGTTGCGGTTGGCACAATCGTGTGGCTATCAAGTGAGCTGATGTTCTTTGCCGCACTCTTTGCTATTTATTTCACTACTCGCGCAGTACAAGGTCCAGCGATTTGGACAGAGGCTGGCGAGATTCTCAATATTCCATTTGCAGCCCTGAACACAACGATTCTAGTTCTCTCATCTGTTACATGTCAGTTCGGAGTATTTGCTGCAGAGCGATTCCAAAATCACCGCACAGGATCAATCTTTCAACTCAACAAATGGGGAATGCGTGAATGGTTTGCTCTGACTTTCCTCATGGGCTCTTTCTTTATTGGTGGACAGATTTATGAGTATGCCGCTCTTGTTGAAGAAGGCTTAACACTTTCTTCATCTGCCTATGGTTCTATCTTTTTCATCGCAACAGGTTTCCACGGATTACACGTAACCGGTGGACTTCTTGCTTTTCTTATTGTATTGATTCGTGTTTCTAAGGCCCGACGCTTTACACACGAACAAGCCACAACTGCAATTGTTGTTTCGTATTACTGGCATTTCGTCGACGTCGTGTGGATTGCCCTCTTCTCAGCGATCTACCTAATTAAGTAAGGGAGCACAAAAACTTCGTGAAGCGTTTATCGCGTTACCGTCGACATAAGGCCGCTGGCCCATTGCTTCTAATTTTTGCTCTCTTCGCAATTGGCACTACATTCTCTGTTGCAAGTGCAACTGTTACAGAGACCCAGAGCGTTTTTGATCGCTCCGCATCTATTGAAGAGGGAAAACAAATCTTCCTTAAGGGTTGTTCTTCTTGTCACGGACTCAACGCTGAAGGTGCATCAATCGCGCCATCTTTGATTGGCGTTGGCGCAGCTTCAGTTGATTTCCAAGTTGGAACTGGCCGTATGCCAATGGCTGACATGAGCACACAAGCTATGCGCAAACCCCGAGTTTATAACGAGGAGGAGACCGCAGCTCTAGCTGCCTATGTTGCTTCCTTAGCTCCTGGGCCGGCTATTCCAGGTGAATCTGAACTCAATTATGAGCGCGATGGTAATACTGCCGAAGGTGGAGAGTTGTTTAGAAATAACTGCGCCATGTGCCACAACTTTGCTGGCCAAGGTGGTGCACTGTCGCAAGGCAAGTACGCGCCAACACTTATGGGTGTAGAGCCAAAACATATTTATGAAGCTATGGTTACTGGACCACAATCAATGCCAGTTTTTAGTGATAAAACAATTACACCTGAAGAAAAGCTTTCAATCATCAAGTGGATCAAGTCTGCAGAAGCAGAACCAAATCTTGGCGGAGCAACAATGGGCCGCATTGGACCTGTCTCTGAAGGTTTGTTGGCTTGGGTATTGGGGTTGGGACTGCTCATTGGTATTGCAGTCTGGCTAACTACGAGAGCAAGGTAGGTCCATCATGTCTAATGAATTAACTCCTATTGATGACTCAGCACTGCCTCAACATGCACCCCGTGCGACAGATGTAAGTCCTGCATCTGAAAAGCGTGCAGAGCAACAAGTAGCGATTCTTTTTGGACTATCTGGTGTTGGTTCACTTCTTCTTATTTACTCCTACATCTTCGTTAAAGACACTGTATTCATCTTCATTCCGATTATGGGTAATCAAAATGCTCAGCAATTAGGCATCGGCATTGGTATGGCTATGTCGCTGTTCTTTATTGGCATCGCTGCAATTCACTGGGCCAAAACTTTGATGCCAGATAAAGAGATTGTTAATCATCGCCATGAATTTCGCTCAAGTGATGAAGATCGCGCAGAGTTGGTCCAAACTGTTAAAGAAGGTGTTGCTGGAGTTCAATTAGGTCGCCGTAAGCTAATTAAACGCTCACTCGGCGCAGCTATTGGTCTCTTTGCTCTTCCTCCTGTTCTCCTCCTTCGCGACCTTGGTCCACTACCTGGGAAAAAATTAGAGACGACGAACTGGAAAGTGGGAACACGTCTGCTCACCGATCCAGGTAACCGACCTATTTTGGCTTCAGATCTTGAAGTCGGCGCTGTAGTTCAGGTTTTACCGGCAGTTGCTGACATGGAACATCGGCCATTGAGTGATATCGCAAAAGATCCTGTTCTCCTCATCCGCTTGCGCCCAGAAGAGTTCCAGTTAGATGCAGAGCGCCTTGCAATGACCCATGAAGGAATCATTGCTTTTTCAAAGATTTGTTCACATATGGGCTGCGCGGTTGCACTCTATGAACAAACGACAAAACACCTCTTATGTCCATGTCACCAGTCAACATTTGATGTGACTCGCGCTGCCAAGGTCATTTTTGGACCTGCAGCTAGACCATTGCCTCAACTCGACATCACTGTCGATGCTGAGGGTTATTTAGTAGCACGCGCACCATTTAATGAAGCAGTCGGACCTAGTTTCTGGGAGCGGAACTCACAATGACAACTACTGAAAAGAAGATCGGCACCGCAGCTAACTTTGTTGATGAAAGACTTGGTGCTGCCAAGTGGGTTAAGAAGTCTCTGAACAAGGTCTTCCCTGATCACTGGACATTCATGTTCGGTGAAGTATGTATGTATTCCTTCATCATCTTGCTTCTTTCAGGAACATTTCTAACTTTCTGGTTTGATCCTTCCCAAAAGGAAGTTGTCTATAACGGCTCTTATGAGCCACTCCAAGGTTTGAAGATGTCGGCTGCATATGCCTCTACTTTAAATATCTCATTTGAAGTTCGCGGCGGTCTCTTAATGCGCCAAATTCACCACTGGGCAGCAAACATTTTCATGGCTGCAATCGTTGCTCACCTTTTGCGCGTGTTCTTCACTGGCGCATTTAGAAAGCCACGTGAATTCAACTGGATCCTTGGAATCCTCCTTCTTACTCTTGGTTTAGTTGAAGGTCTCCTCGGTTATTCACTTCCCGATGATTTGCTTTCTGGAACTGGATTACGTATTACTTCAGCGATTATTCAAGCTATACCAGTAGTTGGAACATACGCTGCATTCTTCTTATTCGGTGGAGAATTCCCGGGAACTGACTTTATCCCGCGCATATTCACCCTCCATATCTTGATCATTCCTGGAATCTTCCTAGCCGTCATCACTATTCACGTGATGTTGGTTTGGTACCAGAAGCACACACAGTTCCCAGGTGTTGGTCGCACAGAAAAGAACGTTGTTGGACACCCAATCTTGCCGGTCTACATGGCTAAAGCTGGTGGATTCTTCTTCGTAGTATTCGGAATCACCGCATTCATATCAGCTGTTGCCTCCATTAACCCGATCTGGCTCTATGGTCCATACACTCCTGGGCAAATTTCAGCAGGTTCACAACCTGACTGGTACATGGGCTGGCTCGATGGTCTTGTGCGAATGGCTCCCCCATTAGAAACTCACGCATTCGGTCACACCATTTCCTGGAATATTTTAATTCCAGCAGTAATCGTTCCTGGAATTATCTTCACAGGTATGGCGCTCTATCCATTCATCGAGAGTTGGATTACTGGCGATAAGCGTGAGCACCACTTACTAGATCGACCACGCAATGTGCCAAACCGCACCGCACTTGGTGTCATGTCAATTACTTTCGTGATGATTTCACTCATCAACGGTGGAAATGACATCATCGCAACGAATTTTGATCTATCAATTAACCAAATCATGTGGTTCTCTCGCATAGGAATCTTCATTCTTCCACCTCTAGCCTTCATCATTACAAAGCGCCTGTGTTTGTCATTGCAACGCGCTGATCGCGAACTTCTCCTTCACGGAGCAGAGACTGGTCGTCTACTTCGCTTGCCACACGGTGAGTTCGTAGAAGTTCACGCGCCTATCTCTCCAGAGAAGGCTTACCTACTGCAATCTCACGAACAACTAGTACCGCTTGAGATTGAGGATGTTGATGCCCGTGGTGTTCGCAGACCAGGTGCAATAAAGAACAAGCTTCAACGCCGTTTGAGCAAGGCGCATGCAGTCTCTGTTCCTAAGGTAACTGAGCAAGAATTAAAGGAGATCGAAAACCACTAGTTGGTTCTACGTATTACAAGCCAAACACCCAGGGCAGTAATTCCTATTCCAAGGAAGCCTTGGGTGTTTACTTTTTCCCCAAATAAAACATAGGCCTCAAGGGCTGTTGCTGGTGGAACTAAATAGAATAGCGATGAGACCGAAGCGGCGCTGCCATTGTTGAGTAATCGAAGCAAGAGAAGAACTGCGCCCACAGATAGGGCAAAAATTAGCCAGATCATTGCGCCAGCAAACTTGGGCGTTAGATCAATGCGTGTTCCACCCGTTGCAATAGCTGCGATGCCAAGGACTAGGCCTGCTGCAACGTATTGATAAGCCGTTCCAGCCAACATAGGAATGCCAGCACCAAACTTCTTTTGCATCAGGGTTGCTGTGGTGCTTCCTAGGAGTGCAACAAAGACTGCGGCAATTCCAACTGTGGAGACTGA
>SXYM01000081.1 GCA_005789205.1 Actinomycetota bacterium
AAACATGAAGCCACGCTCAGGTGTTGTTACTGATGGATTAGAGCGCGCCCCTGCACGTGGAATGTTACGTGCCGTTGGTATGGGCGATGAAGATTGGGTTAAACCACAAATTGGTATCGCTTCATCGTGGAATGAAATTACTCCATGTAACTTATCTTTAGATCGCCTAGCAAAAGCATCAAAGCAAGGAGTTCGAGATGCAGGTGGATTTCCAATGCAATTTGGAACCATCTCAGTATCTGATGGAATTTCCATGGGTCACGAAGGAATGCACTTTTCACTAGTTTCACGTGAAGTTATTGCAGACTCAGTTGAAGCTGTTATGCAGGCAGAGCGTTTAGATGGAATGGTTACTTTTGCTGGTTGCGATAAATCTCTTCCAGGCATGATGATGGCAGCAGCTCGTATTGATGTTGCAAGCGTGTTTGTTTATGCTGGTTCAACTCTGCCAGGCCAAGTTGATGGCAAAGATGTGACGATCATTGATGCCTTTGAGGCTGTTGGAGCATGTGCGCGCGGATTAATCACTCAAGAGCGTGTGGATCAAATTGAACGTGCAATCTGTCCTGGCGAAGGTGCTTGCGGTGGAATGTATACAGCAAACACCATGGCAAGTATTGGTGAAGCGATTGGGCTTTCCCTTCCTGGTTCTGCTGCGCCTCCTGCAGTGGATCGCCGCCGAGATACTTATGCAATTGCATCAGGTGCAGCGGTAGTTGAACTCATTCGTCAAGGAATCACTACACGCGATATTTTGACAAAGCAAGCATTTGAAAACGCAATCACAATTTTGATGGCTTTAGGTGGGTCCACAAATGCTGTTCTTCACTTACTAGCAATTGCATATGAAGCCGAAGTAGATTTAGAGCTTAATGATTTTCACCGCATTGGGTCCAAGGTTCCCTTGCTGGGTGATCTCAAGCCTTTCGGCCGCTTTGTTATGAGTGATGTTGATAAAGTCGGTGGAATTCCAGTTGTGTTAAAGGGATTACTAGAGGCAGGCCTTCTTCATGGAGATGCTTTAACTGTGACAGGCAAAACAATGGCTGAGAATTTGAAAGATATTGCACCGCCAGATCCAGATGGCCAGATTTTGCGTGCTATTTCATCTCCAATATCTACAGACATCGGAATTACTATTTTGGGTGGAACCCTTGCAAGTGATGGTGCAGTCTGTAAAACAGCGGGAATAGGTATTGAAACTTTTGAAGGACCTGCCCGAGTGTTCGAGCGCGAACAAGCTGCAATGGATGCACTTGAAAATGGAATCATTCAAGCAGGTGATGTTGTTGTGATCCGCTATGAGGGTCCAAAAGGTGGACCAGGTATGCGCGAGATGTTAATGATTACCGGTGCAATCAAAGGCGCAGGACTTGGTAAATCAACTCTGCTTTTAACAGATGGTCGCTTTTCTGGTGGATCAACTGGTTTGTGCGTTGGTCACGTTGCACCTGAAGCCGTTGATGGGGGACCGATTGCATTTATTAAAGATGGTGATTTAGTACGCATTGACATCACGAAGCGAACACTGGATTTGCTTGTGGACCCTAAGGAGCTTGAGGCTAGAAAAGTTGGTTGGAAGCCCTTAGGTCACAAATACTCCCGCGGGGTCTTGGCTAAGTATTCAAAGCTGGTCGGATCTGCATCCAAAGGCGCAGTCTGCGAGTAAAGCTGGCTCAAATTGTGAGATGTGCATCTCATGCCTTGACTCTTATGCGTAATTCATTGGAGAATATCTCCATGAGTACAACATTTGTGGTGGTGATTTAGTAGCGCGTGATCTAACGATGATCATGCGCCGCCCTCAGTTATCTGAGGGTTTTTTCGTTTAACCACTTTAATTGCAAGGCAACGAAGGGAGAAGAACAATGAGTCAAATGACTGGGGCCAGTTCACTTGTGGCATCACTTGAAGCTGCAGGCGTTGACGTCATGTTTGGAATCCCAGGCGGTGCGATCCTGCCAGCCTATGACCCAATTTTTTCTAGCTCCATCCGCCATATTCTTGTTCGCCATGAACAAGGTGCAGGACATGCTGCAACTGGTTATGCCCAAGTAACTGGTCGAGTTGGTGTGTGTATTGCTACATCAGGTCCTGGTGCAACAAATCTTGTAACACCTTTGGCTGATGCTGCAATGGATTCAGTTCCAGTTGTTGCTATTACTGGCCAAGTTCCTTCTGTTGCAATCGGAACAGATGCTTTTCAAGAAGCCGATATCCGTGGCATCACAATGCCATTTGCAAAACACAATTATTTAATTACCAACCCTGCCGATATCCCACGCGCGATCGCTGAGGCCTTCCATATTGCAAGCACAGGCCGTCCCGGCCCAGTTCTTGTGGATATTGCAAAAGATGCACTTCAAGCTATGACAGATTTCAAATTTCCAACATCTGTTAATTTGGCTGGATATAAACCAAAGTCGGTCCCAGACAATCAGTCGATTCTGGATGCGGCCGCGTTAATTACTCAATCGAGTAAGCCAGTCTTTTATGTTGGTGGCGGAGTCATCAAGGCAAATGCATCACGTGAATTGTTAGAACTTGCACAATTACTTGGCGCACCTGTTGTCACAACTCTTATGGCACGTGGCGCGTTCCCAGATAGTCATCCGCTCAACCTTGGAATGCCTGGAATGCATGGAACAGTTGCCGCAGTTACAGCCCTACAAAAAGCAGATCTGCTTATCACTTTAGGTGCACGCTTTGATGACCGTGTTACAGGCAAGCTTTCAACATTTGCAGTTAATGCCAAGGTTATTCACGCAGATGTTGACCCTGCTGAAATTGGCAAGAATCGCTTTGCTGACGTTGCCGTTTTAGGTGATCTCAAAAACACTATCTCTGCGCTGATTCCAGCACTCAAATCAGCTCTTGCAAAGAATCAGCCTGATTTAACGCCATGGTTACACCAGATGAATTCACT
>SXYM01000082.1 GCA_005789205.1 Actinomycetota bacterium
GGCTGCCAATTACCCCATACCCCAAAAACAGCAGGAGCAAAGAATACCAAAGGATTTAGAGCTCTAACCCCGCGCGAATACGGGCTAATGAAGCCTCTTTGCCAAGTAATTCCATCGATTCAAATAGTGGTGGTGAAATCGTGCTACCTGTTATTGCAATGCGCACTGCACCAAATGCAATACGAGGTTTTAATCCCATCTCTTCAATCAAAGATGATCTCAGCACAGCTTCAATTCTCTCGTGACTCCAGGTTGCTAGCGGTTCCAATTCTTTCAGTGAGCGCTGTAATACCTGCTTTGAGGCATCATCAGTAATCTTTGCAACACTATCTGCCTCAACAGCAAAGTTTTTAACAAATAAGAACTTAAGCATTGCTGGTACTTCACTGAGCATGATAATTCGCTCCTGAATAAGTGGCAGAGCTAGCTTTACTAGTGCAATCTCATCTGCGGTTCCTGTAATGACCCCGGCCTTAGTCAAAAATGGCAGAGACCAATCTAGGAATTGATCAATGGTTAAGGCACGGATCTTGTCACCATTGATTGCTTCAAGCTTTTTCATATCAAAGCGGGCAGGTGAAGAGTGAACCTTTTCAACAGTGAACAGCTCTGTGAGCTCCTTCATTGTTACATTTTCACGATCATCCCCCGGAGACCAACCTAGTAAAGCAAGATAATTACAGATTGCCTCAGGCAAGAAACCTTTATCTCGATACCAAGCAATTGATACTTCACCATTTCGCTTTGAGAGCTTTGCATTGTCTTGGCCCATAACAAATGGCAAGTGGGCAAATACTGGATAATCCTCTTGGGCTAATCCCATTGCTTGATACACGCGGATTTGACGTGGTGTGGAAGAGAGAAGATCTTCACCGCGTAGAACGTGCGTGACCTTCATTAAAACATCATCAACTGCAACGGCTAACGTGTAGAGGGGTGAGCCATCACCGCGCACCAAGACAAAGTCAGGAACAAATTTGTGATCAAATGAGACATCTCCACGGATTAAATCGTTAAAAGTAGTTACGCCATCGGGCATGCGCATGCGCACCACAGGCAATCGCCCTTCAGCCTTATATGCTGCAATCTGATCAGAAGTTAAATCACGGCAGTGACCGTTATAGCCCGGTGCAACATTTGCTGCGCGTTGTGCTTCACGAACAGCTTCTAACTCATCTGCTGAGCAGTAGCAGTGATAGGCATCTTTCTGATCAAGAAACTTCTGTGCCCATTCGGCATATATTCCTAGACGCTGTGACTGTAAGTACGGGCCATTCTCCCCACCAACTTCAGGACCCTCATCCCAGTTCAGGCCAAGCCATTTCAACGTATCGATTGCAGCTTGAATGTATTCATCTGTAACGCGAGTTGTGTCTGTATCTTCAATTCTAAAAAGGAAAGTTCCGCCAGTGTGGCGGGCATAAGCCCAGTCAAAGAGTGCTGTGCGGATATTTCCAACATGTAAATCCCCAGTTGGAGATGGGGCAAAGCGAACTTTCACTTTTTTTCCCACTATTGCACTCAATTTTTTCTCACTTTGTTAGTTAGTTCGCCTAAACCTTCAATAGCAATTGTCGCATCTGCCCCAGCAATCATTGGGCCAATACCAGCTGGCGTGCCAGTCAAAATAATGTCACCTGGGAGCAAGGTCATAACACGTGAGACAAAGTTAATAATCTCAGGGGTTTTAAACATCATGTCACTCAATTGAGCTGACTGCTTAATCTCACCATTTACTGTTGCCGTGATTCTCTGTGTGCCAGGAATGAAGTCGGTGTCAATCCATGGGCCAACTGGGCAGAAAGTGTCAAAGCTTTTTGCACGAGTCCATTGACCGTCTTTTTTCTGTAAATCTCTTGCAGTCACATCATTTGCGATGGTGTAACCAAAGATTACGTCATGAACGCGCTCGATAGGGACATCCTTGCAAATGCGACCAATAACAATTGCTAACTCTGCTTCATGGTCAACTCGCTCTGACATCTCTGGCCAGACAATGGTGTCATTTGGTCCAATAACAGAAGTATTAGGTTTTAAAAAGATGATTGGTTCATCTGGCACAACCCCGCCCATTTCAGCTGCATGATCAGCGTAGTTCTTGCCGATGCAAACAACCTTCGAGCGAGGAATAACTGGTGCTAATAGGCGCACCTTAGAAACTGGAACTGTGGCTGCAGTCTTTTGAATCCCTGAATAGATGGGATCTCCGGTAATGACTGTGATTGTGGCATCGTCTTCTAGAACACCAAAGAGTGGGTCGGTTCCGAGTCCTGAGTCAGGACCTGGAGAAAAACGGACGATGCGCATTGGGAGATTCTATCTCTTACTCGTGATCCTCAATCTCTCTCTCAAGACGCTCGATTAATACGCTACTAATTCTGCGACGGCGGCCCAATGGACGCTCTGAAGTGATCGACCAACCAAGTAATGAAACTGTTGATCCGGCAATTGGCACACGGCCCAGCTTTTGCGCCATTAATCCACCGATTGTGTCGACATCCTCAAAATCAGATTCATTGATTTCAATCTTTAACTCACCGGCAAGGTCCTCAATGTGGAGAGAAGCATTTGCTCGTGCTTTATCTGGTGATAACCAAACAAAGTCATCCTCTCCATCATCAAACTCATCTTCAATCTCGCCCACGATTTCTTCAATAATGTCTTCAATTGTGATGATTCCTGCAGTTCCGCCATATTCATCAACAACTACAGCTAAGTGAATCTGATTGCGCTGCATCTCTTTTAAGAGCTCATCGGCCATCTTGATTTCAGGAGCAAATGTGGCTGGACGCATGTGTTGTTCAATATTTTCAGTTTGTTCAGCCTCATGGTGATCAAGTGCGCGACGGGCTAAGTCTTTAACATAAACAATTCCAATAATGTTATCTGGGCCAGTCCCGACTACTGGAATACGTGAGAAACCAGAACGAAGTGCAAGGGAAAGGCCTTGACGTAGAGTCTTGTCCTTTTCAATCCAGACCATATCCGTGCGAGGAACCATGAGTTCGCGCACCAAAGTGTCACCAAGTTCAAACACTGAGTGAATCATTTCGTGCTCATCTGACTCCACAAGACCACGTTCATGCGCTTGATCTACTAGGTCGCGAAGTTCTGCTTCTGATGTAAAGGGGCCAGAGCGAAAACCTTTACCAGGAGTTAAAGCATTACCAACTGCAATAAGAATCTTTGTAACAGGGCCTAGTGCAAATGCAAGGCCATACGCCACGATGAGTCCATAGCGTGCGTACTTGTGAGGCTGTTGTTTGCCCAGAGTTCGCGGACCAACACCCACCACCACATAGGAAAGCACAACCATGATTGCAACAGTTAAAGCCATTGCTTGGGCAGATGAGTAGTTGCGCAGCAAAATAACAGCCAAAAGAACTGTGGCAGTAAATTCACAGAGCTTTCTAACCAGAAGAATCACATTGAGATATCTCGCTGGCTGGGCACTGTATTTGCGAAGAAGTAATCCCCCACGCTTGCCTTCAAGCTCTTCAACGACGATGCGAGAAATAGATGTAAGTGCAGACTCTGATGCAGCTAAAAATCCTGCAAAAGCCAACAATAAAATGATGCTAACAATAGCTATCGGACTCATTGAGTTTGCTTCCACTTTTCTACGATTTGTTCCTGCAGGGTAAACATAATTTTTTCTTCTTCTGGTTCTGCATGGTCGTAGCCAATTATATGCAGTAAACCATGTGTGGCTAGAATATAAATTTCATGCTCAGTTGAATGCCCGGCAGTCAACGCCTGAGCCGCGGCAAACGTTGGGCTAATCATAATGTCGCCAAGAGTGACAATTTCTCCCTCAACTTCTGGCATATCCATAGGAAATGAAAGAACATCTGTGCTGCCGGGTTCATCCATCCATTTAATGTGAAGTTCAGTCATGTATTGATCATCAATAAAACCTAGATTGAGATCGCACTCAGGATTGAGTTTTAACTCACCCATAGCAAATCCAAGCAGTGAGGTTACCTCTGCACTTGGGACTAACTGCCCCGAACTATTTGTGACTTCTATTGTCATCTATTTGCGAATCGGGCGAAGGGCTTGTTTCGCTTCATCAAATTTGTCATAAGCCTTCACGATGTCACCAATTAAGCGGTGGCGAACAACATCCTCAGCGGTGAGCTCAAGGAAGGCGATGTCGTCTATACCTTTCAAGATATCTCTAACAACTCGAAGTCCTGAATGCTGACCATTAGGAAGGTCAATCTGAGTAACATCGCCAGTAATAACCATCTTTGAACCAAAGCCCAGGCGAGTTAAGAACATCTTCATCTGTTCTGGGGTTGTGTTTTGTGCTTCATCCAAAATGATAAATGCATCATTGAGTGTGCGACCACGCATGTAAGCAAGGGGCGCAACTTCAATAATGCCGCTCTGCATCATGCGTGGAATTGTTTCTATATCAATCATGTCGTGGAGTGCATCAAAGAGAGGGCGTAAATATGGATCAATCTTCTCGTTAAGAGTTCCTGGTAAGAAACCTAGGTGCTCCCCGGCTTCAACGGCCGGGCGAGTAAGAATGATTCGGTTTACTTTCTTAGCTTGAAGGGCCGAAACAGCTTTAGCCATAGCTAAATAGGTTTTACCTGTTCCAGCTGGACCAATACCAAAAGTAATTGTGTGATTTTCAATTGCATCCACATAACGTTTTTGATTAGCTGTCTTAGGTCGAATAGAACGACCACGGTTGCTAACAATGTTGAGGGACAAGACTTCTGCCGGATGATCAACAGGCTTGCTCTCAAGCATCGCAATCGAGCGCGCTACGGCGTCAACAGTTAGAACATTTCCTGAGCGAATCACAACCATGAGCTCTCCAAAGAGATTTTCAAGAGCAATGCAATCAATATGTGGACCACGTAAAGTAATTTCATTACCGCGAACAGTGATATTTACCGAAGGAAAAGCCGCTTCAACAGCGCGAAGGTTGTCATCATGTGGTCCAATCAGTGCAACCATGGGAATTGCGGTTGGGACCGTGATGAGTGTGCGTTCCATTAATGCCAAATCTATCTTTAACCTGGGGGCCAAGCCAGTCCACGCCCACCCAAAAGATGAAGGTGAGCGTGAAAAACTGATTGTCCGGCCTCTGCGCCAGTGTTAAAGACGGTTCTGTAACCAGTTAAGCCGTTTGTTGCAGCAATCTCCCCTGCAGCGACAAAAAGATCAGCCGTTAGCGTAGGAGACATCTTGGCCAAGCCTGCAGCATTTTCAACATGCAGAGTGGGAACAATCAAAACGTGGGTTGGGGCTTGTGGGGCAATGTCATTAAATGCCACAACATTTTCATTGCGAAAAACTATTTGCGCAGGAATTTCCCCATTAATGATTTTACAGAACAAACAATCGGAATCTAGCACCACGTAATTACCATACCTTGAGCAGCGCTGAAATAGCCGCCACTGCCGCAATACCTGCATGTGCTGAGCGCAAGATTGGTCGACCCATCAATGCAACCTTAGCGCCTGCCTCTACAAATTGGTCAAGTTCTGTTGGTGTAATTCCGCCCTCAGGTCCGATAATAATTAGAAGGTTTGCGACGTTGTGAGAAGAAATTGCATCACTTAGCTTTGTAGTTGTGCTTTCATGGAAAACGATTGCCAAATCACTTAACTTAATCGCTTCACAAATCTGCTCAGTAGAAGCAATATCTGTGACATTTGGAATACGTAGTCTGCGTGATTGCTTGCTGGCTTCACGAGCAGTAATTGAGAATTTCTCAGAAACTTTACCAATACTGCGAGATGCCTGCCATGGCACGATACGGTCAACGCCGGCCTCAGTTAATAGCTCAATTGCCTCTTTCGCACGATCACTCTTCGGTAATGCCTGAACGACTGTAATTGTGGTTGGCAAAGCTTCTTGAAAACCAGATGCCATAACCTCAACTTCCAAAGACTTTTTCTTAACGGCGAAGGCTTTGACCTGACTCCAACTTCCTTGACCATCACTGAGCATAAAAATATCTCCTGCTTTCACGCGCAGAACCCGAACAGCATGATTAGCGTCCTCATTATCAAACTCATAAATCTGCCCAACTGTTGTTGGCAGATTATCGACGAAAAATAGAGTCAACATTATTTGGTAAACGCACCTTTGATTTTAGAAAAGATTCCACCATCAGAGTTTTTTACCTGTGCATCTCCAGATTTTTCTCCACGCATTTCAGCAAACTCCTTCAAAAGCTTTTCCTCTTCACGACTTAGCTTTGTTGGAGTTTGAACCTCAATATGAACTATTAAATCTCCGCGACCACCTTGGCGCAAACGAGTCATACCTTTGCCCCTAATAGCAATTGGTGTTCCACTTTGTGTGCCAGCTTTAACATTAACTTCAACTGGGCCATCTAAAGATTCAACTGTGACTGTCGTGCCAATAGCTGCAGCGCTCATGGAGACTGAGAGTGACATATGCAAAGTATCACCCTCGCGAATAAAATAGTCATGATCAATCTCAACTATTTCAACATATAAATCTCCTGCAGGTCCTCCGCCATGTCCCACTTCGCCGCGGCCAGATAATTGAATTCGATTTCCCGTTTCCACTCCAGCAGGGATTTTTACCTGAATATTCTGGCGAGATCGAACACGACCTTCACCAGCACACTCGCGGCATGGATTTTGAATGACACTTCCATAACCACCACATGCATTACATGGGCGCGATGTCATCACTTGACCAATAACTGAGCGAACTACTTGTTGAGTTTCACCACGTCCTCTGCACACTGCACACGTTGACGGTTGTCCTCCATCAATACAACCACTGCCTGTGCACTTAGGGCACACAACTGCGCTCTCAACTGTTATTTCGCGCTCTGTTCCAAAGCATGCTTCATGCAAATCTACTTGCACACGAATGAGGGAATCTTGCCCAGCACGCATACGTGGACGTGGTCCACGTGATCCGCCACCACCAAAGAATGCATCCATGATGTCACTAAAGCCACCACCAAAACCACCACCACCGAATGCGCTACCGCCCATGTCATATGACTGACGCTTTTGAGAATCACTTAATACTTCATAGGCAGCAGTAATTTCTTTGAATTTATCCTGAACTGTGGGATCTGGATTCACATCTGGGTGTAATTCACGGGCTAACTTGCGATAAGCCTTCTTAATTTCATCAGCTGAAGCATCGCGTGAAACACCAAGCGTTTGGTAGTGATCGCTCAACTTATGCACCTTCATCTATAAAACGGCCGACATAACGAGCCACTGCAGAAACTGCAGCAATTGAACCTGCGTAATCCATACGAGTTGGCCCTAGGACACCCACCGCTCCATGTTGGGCTGACTCCACACCGTACCCAACTGTGACTAATGAGGTTGACTGCAAATTAGCCTCATTCTGCTCACTGCCTATTCGAACGTGAACCGTTGAACGCGCCTCATCAAGTAAACGCAAAATAACAACTTGTTCTTCAAGTGCTTCAAGAATGGGTGAAAGTGAAGGACCTAAATCTTCACCAGAGCGTGCCAAGTTTGCTGTTCCAGAAATTGCCATCTTTTCTCTGCCTTCACCAATTATTGGAAATGTAACGACAGCAACTTGTTTTGTAATATCTGCTAATAGCTTGGCAGATCTTTTCAATAACTCCTCTAAATCATTAGAACCTTGAAGAAATGTTTCAATTGCACGGCGCTCAGCTGCAGATAGAGGCTTAACTGTTGCTAACTTATCAACAAAAACTCGATAACCAAGGTCGGTTGGTATTCGGCCAGCACTTGTGTGAGGTTGAGTAATCAAGCCCTCTTCTTCAAGCACAGCCATTTCGTTTCGGATTGTGGCAGGAGAAATTCCGAGTCTGTGGTGATCGGCAATTGACTTTGAGCCGACAGGTTCCTGCGTCGAAACATACTCATCGACAATTGCTCGTAGGATTTCAAGGCGACGTGATGACATAGTGGACCTAGGTTACTAGAAAGTTATTTCTCGCACGATTCGATCTGCAATCAAGCGCCCCACCGGAGTCAACAGGATGCGATCATCACGCAGTTGGATATATCCGTTTTCTCGATATGTTCCCAAAAGCTCTAGTTGATGAGGCTCCAGAAGCGAAATCTGCAAGCCATCTCGCATGCGTATTCCTAGCATGATTAATTCACGAGCTTTTTGTTCTGCGGTTAAATCTTCACTTTCATGAATCGGTGATTGTGAAGCGAAGAGTTTTTCTTTATAGGCATTAGGGTGCTTAACATTCCAAAAACGCTTTCCATCAACGTGCGAATGTGCACCTGGCCCAAGCCCCCACCAGTTTCTATTTTCCCAGTAAGCGATGTTGTGGCGGCACTCGTGTGAAGGCTTTGACCAGTTAGAGAGTTCATACCAACTCAGCCCACGTTCCTCACACACTTGATCAACTAATAAATACATATCGGCCATCAAATCATCATCAGGCATCGATAGATCGCCTCGTTTAATCTGGGCAGCTAGCTTTGTGCCAGTTTCAACAATGAGGGCATATGCGCTGATGTGATCGATATCTAGATTAAGGGCTGCTTGAACGCTCTCTCGCCAATCTTGCAATGACTCTCCTGGAGTTCCATAAATTAAATCAACGCTAATACTTTTAAATCCTGCGGCGCGGGCCATATCAACTGCGCGCTTAACATTCTCTGGGTTGTGTGAGCGATCAAGGACAGCCAGAACATGTGGTTTAGCAGATTGCATTCCAAATGAGATGCGGTTAAATCCCACTTCTAAGTAGCGCTCAAGCGTCTCTTTCGTGACTGAATCTGGATTGGCTTCAAGAGTGATTTCACAGTCTGTGCTCAAACCATTGCGAGCTTTAATGGCAGCAATTACGCGTCCAAGATCATCTGCTGGAAGCAATGATGGTGTTCCTCCCCCAAAGAAGATTGTGGGAACTGGATCTTTGGGCGCAGCATCTAACTCTTTTAAGACTGCATCGATGTAGTCATTACTGACGATTTCAAGAGTTGCACCATCTTGAAGCTCTGATGGTGTGTAAGTGTTAAAGTCGCAGTAGCCGCAGCGCTTAATGCAGTACGGGATATGTACGTAAAAAGAGAGCGTCATTGCCCTGCTTTGCGAGCAGCCTTGACCTTTTCAATATCTGCATCGGTTGCAAGTGCTGCTACGAAAGCCTCTTGTGGAACTTCAACGCGTCCCACCATCTTCATGCGCTTCTTACCTTCTTTTTGCTTCTCTAAAAGCTTTCGCTTACGTGAAATATCTCCGCCGTAACACTTAGCCAAAACATCCTTGCGGATAGCTCGGATACTTTCGCGAGCAATAATACGAGAACCAATTGCTGCCTGAATAGGAACTTCAAACTGCTGACGCGGGATTAGTTCGCGTAACTTGCCAGTCATCATTACGCCATATGCATAAGCCTTATCGCGGTGAACGATTGCGCTAAACGCATCAACGGCTTCACCTTGCAGCAAAATGTCAACCTTAACTAAATTGCCCTCAGCATCGCCTTTTTCTTCATAATCAAGGGATGCATAACCCTTGGTACGAGATTTAAGTTGATCAAAGAAGTCAAAGACAATTTCTGCCAAAGGTAAGTCATAACGGATTTCAACTCGCTCTTCTGAGATGTAATCCATGCCTAGCAAGATTCCGCGACGCTCTTGGCATAGCTCCATGATTGTTCCAATGAACTCGGATGGAGCAAGAATTGTTGATTTAACAATAGGTTCATAAACAGTTTCAACCTTACCTTCAGGAAACTCAGAAGGGTTCGTGACACGAATCTCTTTGCCATCATTCATCACAACGTTGTAAACAACGTTTGGTGCAGTTGAGATTAAATTGAGCTTGTGTTCGCGCTCTAGGCGCTCACGTACGATTTCCATATGAAGCAAGCCCAGGAAACCGCAACGGAAACCAAAACCTAGAGCCGCAGAACTTTCTGGTTCATAGACGAGTGCTGCATCGTTGAGTTGTAATTTATCAAGTGCTTCACGAAGCACAGGAAAATCTGCGCCATCTAGTGGAAAGAGCCCAGAGAAAACCATTGGCTTTGGATCTTTATATCCAGCAAGTGCTGTCTTTGTTGGATTGTTATAAGTAGTAATTGTGTCGCCCACACGTGATTGGCGCACATCTTTAACTCCTGTAATCAAATAGCCTACTTCTCCAACACCTAAGCCTTTAGATGCAACTGGTTCTGGGGAAATAACGCCAACTTCTAGGGCTTCATGTCGAACACCAGTTGAAAACATTTGAATTTGCTCGCGTGGAGATAAGTGACCATCAATTACGCGAACGTATGTAACAACACCGCGATAGGCATCATAAACAGAGTCAAAGATGAGCGCGCGAGCAGGTGCGCTTGCATCACCAATAGGTGCTGGGATTTGGGCAATGATTTGATCAAGTAGTTCTGCAACGCCATCTCCAGTTTTACCTGAAACACGCAAACAATCCTCTGGCTGACACCCGATGAGCTTTGCTAATTCGGCAGCAAACTTTTCAGGTTGAGCGTTAGGAAGATCGATTTTATTGAGCACGGGAATAATCGTCAGATTATTTTCCATCGCTAAATAAAGGTTTGCCAAAGTCTGAGCTTCAATTCCTTGTGCGCAATCCACTAAAAGAACTGCGCCTTCACAGGCTGCAAGTGAGCGGGAAACTTCATAGGTGAAGTCGACGTGACCCGGTGTGTCAATCATGTTCAGGATGTATTCCTGTCCATCGATTCCACTGCGCCATGGCAGACGAACTGCTTGAGATTTAATTGTGATTCCGCGTTCGCGTTCAATATCCATACGGTCCAGATATTGCGCACGCATATTACGAGCTTCTACTACTTCGGTGATTCCCAACATGCGATCGGCAAGAGTTGATTTACCGTGATCAATATGGGCAATGATGCAGAAGTTACGTATCTGCGCCGGATTAGTTGCTGCTGGTTGCGGCGCCTTAGCAAGTGAAATTGCAGGCATGAACCTAGCCTCGCTTTAAGATCGAAGAAAAATTAACGTGCGCCGGCTTTGGCAGCTGCCTTGGCCATTGATGACTTCTTGTTTGCTGCAGTGTTCTTGTGAAGAACACCTTTTTGAACAGCAACATCTAGAGCCTTTGAAGCTGTGCGAAGTTCAGTTGTAATTGCAGATGAATCTCCCGCGCTTACTGCCTCACGAAATTTACGAACAGCAGTCTTGATTGATGAGCCCACAGACTTATTACGAAGGCGTGCCTTCTCGTTGGTCTTAATGCGCTTAATCTGAGACTTGATATTTGCCACGCTGTAGTACTCCGAACTTCTAGGTGTGTGTTGAAGGCTAAAGGTTACCTGTTAGGGCCTGAAGGCTCAAATCAAGCGGTAATTATGCCTGAGGAGGCTGCTCGGCGGCGCTTTCGCCCACCAGCTGGCTTGGTCTCTATAGGTGGTTGCTCATCATTTAAAGATTCATGGAACTCATGCTCGGTGGCATCTTTTTCCTCTGCATCTTCATGTTGTGATGATGGAACATCAAGTTGTGGCATTGGTGCCTTCATCTTCACTGGCTCCATATGAATATGAATTCCACGTCCGCTACATGAATCACATGTAGTTGAGAAAGCTTCAATAAGCCCCTGTCCAACACGCTTGCGTGTCATTTGAACAAGACCAAGGGAAGTTACTTCTGCAACCTGGTGCTTGGTGCGATCGCGACCTAAGCATTCAACAAGTCGGCGCAAAACCATCTCACGGTTTGATTCCAAAATCATATCGATGAAATCAATTACAACAATTCCACCTAAGTCACGAAGACGAAGTTGACGGGCAATTTCTTCAGCTGCTTCTAAGTTGTTCTTGGTTACAGTCTCTTCGAGGTTTCCGCCCTTACCAATGAATTTACCGGTGTTCACATCGATAACAATCATTGCTTCAGTACGATCAATCACAAGTGAGCCACCTGAAGGTAGGTATACCTTGCGATCAAATGCCTTAGCGAGCTGCTCTTCGACTCTAAAGTCTGCAAAGAGATCGCCTGTTCCTGTGTATTTTTCAATCTTTGTTGTTAGTTCTGGAGCGATAAAGCCAAGGTAGCTTGTGATTTCATCCCATGCAGTTACACCTTGCACAGTGAGCTTGCGGAAATCTTCATTGAAGATATCGCGAATAACTCGAACAGCAAGATCTGGCTCTTGGTAGAGGGCAACAGGAGGATTAAAGTTTGTGTTCTGTGTCTTGGCATAGATGTCATCCCATTGAGCTTTAAGACGCGCCACATCACTGGTTAAATCTTCTTCGTTCACACCTTCAGCAGCTGTGCGAACAATGACTCCAGCTTCTTCTGGGATTAAGTTCTTTAAAATTGCTTTCAGGCGCGTGCGTTCAGTTTCAGGAAGACGCTTAGAAATACCAGACATTCCGCCACCTGGGACATAAACAACATAGCGTCCTGGCAATGAAATTTGGCTAGTTAAACGTGCTCCCTTTTGACCTATTGGATCTTTAGTTACTTGAACTAATACCGGCTGACCAGTCTTTAAAACAGTTTCAATTTTGCGTGGTTCAGATTCAGAAATTCCTGCAGCATCCCAGTTCACTTCTCCGGCATACAGCACAGCGTTACGACCCTTACCAATATCAACGAATGCAGCTTCCATAGAAGGAAGAACGTTTTGAACGCGACCTAAGTAGACGTTGCCAACGTATGAAAGGTTGCTATTACGGTTCACGTAATGCTCAACCATAACGCCATCTTCAATAACGGCGATCTGTGTTCGATCTGCAATCTGTCGAACAAGCATTTCGCGATCTACGTTTTCACGTCGGGCTAAGAATTCACCATCAGTAATAACTGTTGAACGCTTGCGATATGGCTCGCGGTATTCAGGGCGAGCGCCACGGTCATTGCGATCGTTGCGATCACGACGTCCACCACGGCGATCGTTGCGATCTGGGCGCTCGGTGCGTGCTGGACGAGCAGGACGCTCACGAAGTTCACGGACCTTAACAACTGTTACAACACCATCTTCATCAATTACTTCACCTGGTGTTACACCCTCAGCATCTCCTGCTGCGCGGCGACGGCGACGGCGGCGAGGTGTTGTTCCATCGCTATCAGCTGTCTCTTGTGAGGTTTCCTCCGTTAAATCTTCATTCGTTGCAATATCTGCCCCTGGTTTGCGGCGACCACGGCCACCACGACGGCGACGGCGGTTGCGATCAGGACGATCGGCGCTATCTGCCGCCGGTGCATCTGCTGCTGGAGCTTCTTTGACCTCTGCTTTTTTGCGCACAGCTTTTGCTACGGGCTTATCAGGGGCTGCTTGAAATATTGGAACCGGAATAGCTGCTTTTTTGCGCGTAGCTTTCTTAGGCTCATCTGAAGTAACTTCAGTAGTTTTTGCTTCAGCTTTAGCTGAAGTTTTCTTAACCGCACGCTTGCGCGGTGTTTTAGGCTCAATAGCCATGGCACCAAATCCTCTATGCGTCTTTTAAAACGCTTATCTCGTTAAAAAATCCCTGTTTTAGGTTTTTCTTACCTGTTCGCGCTGGGCTTTTACCGCGATGGATTCGCGAGCCGCGCTGAACTATGTGCCCTAAGTATGGCAGATAGTGGCCTAATTGCCTACTTCAGCCCCTCGAGCGAGCGTGAACGTTCTGAAGAAGGCCAAAACCAATCAAAGTGGCAAACATCGATGATCCGCCATAGGAGATGAATGGCAGTGGCACACCCGTCATCGGCATGAGCCCTAAAGTCATTCCAATATTTTCAAATATCTGAAAAGCAAACCATGCAATGACACCCGTTGTTACTAAGCGCCCAAAGGGATCGCTCGTTCTTCGCGCAATAGCAAAAGCGCGCATGAGCATAATCAAATACAAAATCACAATTAATCCACTACCTAGAAAACCTAACTCTTCACCAGCAACGGTGAAAATAAAGTCTGTTTGTTGTTCTGGCACAAAACGGCCATTAGTTTGAGGACCATTAAATAATCCAGTTCCAATTAATCCCCCAGATCCCACAGTGATGCGAGCTTGGCGAAGTTGATAGCCGGTGCCTTGTGTGTCAACAGTTGGATCTACGAAAGTCTGCAAACGTTTAATCTGATAATCGCTAATTACTCCTGTGTTTGTTGCAACAACGCCTCCCAAGACTGCGATTAGCAAAAGTCCTACAACCCACTTAGTTGGTGAGCCAGAAACTGCAATGATTGTTACTACTGATGCAGAGATGATAAAAGCTGTTCCCATATCAGGCTGTATCAAGATAAAAATGATTGGAATAGCTGCAACAGCTAGCGCTTGAAGGACATCCCTAGAAGTAGGTTCATCGCTATCGTGGGTTCGCTCAGATAAAATCATGGACATGCCAATAATGATGGAGATTTTTGCGAGCTCTGCCGGCTGAATCTGAAAACCTCCAGGCAGTGCAATCCAGGCTTTAGCACCATTGATTTCACTTCCTAAACCTGGAATCAAAACAATAATTAAGCCAATAACACCTAAGCCCCACACAATCGGTGTGTAAGCACGAAGGAGGCGATAGTCAATAACTGTTGTGCCATAAGCTAAAAGTGCACCGATTGCGATGTTAATGATATGGCGCTTTAAGTAATACTGAGGATCTAAACCATTGCGCGCATACCAATCACGGGTTGCGGCATAGACAAGTAGCGTGCCAATTAATAAGAGCGCTGCAACTGCTGCAGTTAATACTGGATCAAAGCCATGAAATATTGAACTTCTTTGACGACGATAAAGGCGCTGGCGCGCAGCTATTTGGCTCATGGCGCCTCCTTAGGCTTTGTTGCAGGTGAAATCTTTGGTAAATCTGTTGGAGGTTTTCCGTATGGATAGATGGCTGCTCCTGGCACAACTTTATTGCCCTTAACTCCAAAAATCGCTTCATAAATCTGTCTGACACCCACACCAGAAGTTGATGCACCGAATCCACCTTGCCCAACCATCATGACAACGGCAAAACGTGGTTTTTTACTAGGTGCATAGGATGCAAACCAAGAAGTGTCATCTTTAAGAGTTCCATTGGGATTTCGACCAAAGACTTGGCCTGTTCCAGTTTTTCCACTGACTTCAATTGGAAAACCTGCAAAAACTCCTGCACCTGTTCCGCTAACGACAACTTCACGTAATGCACCTTGTAGGAATTTAACAGTTGAAGGAGCAGTTGTAAGAGTCCCCAGCTTGTTTGGCGCAAAGGACTTCACAACTGTTCCATCAGTCTTAACGATGGCTTTAGCAATCAATGCCTGCCAAATAGTTCCACCATTGCCAATAGCTGCATACATCTGAGTTAACTTCAGCGGTGTAACAACAGTCTCACCTTGACCGATAGAGAAGTTCACCGCATCTCCAGCGCGCACTTTATCGCCATCCACACAATTTTCAGCAGCTAGCTGAATAAGAAAGGGAGTCTGCTGAGCCTTAGTAGCGCGAGTTTTGTAGTTGCAATAGAAATCTTTATTCTGCTCAAACCAACTCTTCTTATAGTCACGATCAGCTAAACGCGAGCGTGATTCAGAGGGAAGATCAATGCCAACTTTTTCAGTTAATTGGAAGCTTTGCGCCGCTTTGAAGAAGTAGTCATTTGGGTTCTCTTTTGGTCGCAAACCACCATCTCGTAGCCATTCATCAAAGGCTATTTTGTACCAGATCGTGTCACAAGAGACTGCAATGGCCTTCTTCATATTCATGCGACCCTGATTTTTACTATCGTAGTTTTGAAATGCGCGTGTACCCACTTGCACCTCTGAAGGACAGTTATACGAGGCGTTCAGGTCATATCCGGCAGCTGCTGCTGCAACAACTGAAACAGTTTTAAAGGTAGAAGCCGGTGCGAACAAACCTTGTAGTGCACGGTTAAGTGCAGGAACTGCCTTCTTCTCACTAAAGAGGTCTGATGCCTGTTGAACCGTTAAACCTTTTTCAAATGCATTTGGGTCATATGTTGGATATGAAGCAAGTGCAAGAATACGCCCTGTTCTAATATCCATAACAACTGCGGCTCCCGAATCAGAGGTATAACCATTTGCTCGTCCCCGCATAACAGCATCAGCTAAAGCCTTTTCGGCAGCTGCTTGTAATCTAATATCTAAACTTGTAACTAAATGATCACCAGCAATTGGCTTAGTATTTTGACTCTCACGAGTGATTGCTTCTTTACGATCAACAATCAGCGTTCTAATTCCTGGAATACCGCGCAGATAAGAATCATATTGAATCTCAAGTCCGGCCTTACCGATTGACTCACTCCGGTAATACTGCTTACCAGTATCTTTTATTAAATCATCCTCAGTTAAAGGACCGACATAACCAAGAACATGTGCGGCATTGACATCAACTAGACCTGGATAACTTCGGATTGAAATTGGTTGTGCATCCACGCCAGGGAATTGATCGGGACGTTCAACGATTTGTAAGGCAATATTTGGATCTGCCTCCTTTGTAATTGGAATTGGTTGGTATCTAGAACCTGTCCAACACCCTGAACGCTCTCCTACGGGTAACTCTCCACACAGACGTGTATTTGTATAAACATCGTCGTAATTGAGTTTAAGTAGCTTTGCAAGGCGTTGCATCACTTCTACGCCTTTATCTGGCTGCTTATCAACCTCAATGCGATCAATGGTGATTGCTAAACCCACTTTATTTAGCGCCATTGGCACGCCATAAGCATCAACGATTAAACCGCGATTAGCGGGTGCCACAACATCGCGGCTTTGAATACTTAAGGCTGCATCACGATATTTTGGGCCTGCAGCAATTTGTAGATAAAAAAGACGCCCTAGCAGTGCTATCAGCAAAGAAACAATGAGAATCTGCACAACCAGCAGACTCAAACGTGAACGCTGGTTCATAAAACAGTTCGCGTTTCAAAGACAAAGTTGTGCATAAAAGAAAAGACAGGCAAAACAATGGGCGTGAGCACCAAAGTCCAAAGTGAATTTCCAAGCAGTGTGAGAAGGGTTTGTCCGAAGCTCCCTGTTGTAACACCCAACAAGGCGCTACTAGCAAGGAAGAGGACGGCAGTGAATAGGCTTGCAACCACAACAAAGAAAACTACTCCGATTGGGTTTCCATTGATGTTTTCATCACCGTAACCAAGGAATGAAACCCCGTAACAAATAATGATCATAATTAATGTCCATTGGCCCACAGGACCACTTGCACCGCCAGACATATCCATCAGTATGCCTGCACCAAAACCTGTTAGCGCAGCAATCTCTGGCGTACTAATTACTGCCCACACTAGAGCAAAGATTACAAAGAGTGAGAATCCACCGCCTGGTAGTTTAAATTGATTCACTATCGCTTCTTGAAAAAGAAAAATGAAAAGAAATATAGGTGCAGAAAGTGAAATCTGTCGGGTCAACATGAACAACTACTCCGTCGGCGACGGCGATGGTGTGACATAAACCGTCACCGTTGGAATTGGAGTTGGGGTTGGCTTAGGAGGAACCAAAGCATCACCTGGATTAGTTGATGAGGCTGCGACAACAACTGCTAGAACTCCAAGTCCACCAAAGTTTGTGTAGTAACGAACGGTGCCACTTTGAGCGATTTCCCCGGCAGAGTTATCAACGGCAGTTACATAACCAACTGGAACTCCCGGAACAAAAGGACGATTGGCAACACTTCCACGAGCAAGCAACACATCGCCAACTTTTACTGTTGTTAAATTGTCGAGTAACTGGAGTGAACCTGAGCGTGACCCTCGGCCTGACAAAATACCTATTTGTTGGGTTCCAGCAATGCGAACTCCGATTTTAAATGATGGATCGGTTGCAAGCATTACTAATGCAGTTGTAGGGAATACATCTTTAACCACGCCAGCAATTCCAGTTTGTGAGAGCACTGTCATGTTTTTCTTGATACCTGCATTTGAACCAATATCAATAGTCACGGTTTGAGAAAAAGACTGGCTAGAGCCTTGGCTGATCACTTTTGCATTTACTACTTTGTATCCAGCAGTGCCAGCTAAATCTAATATCGATTCAAGCTGTTTAAGCTGGGCATCAGCATTCTTACGGTTGATTAAATCTGCCTTCAGCTTGGCATTATCAGCACGCAGCTTTTCAATTTGATTACGTGTACGGCCTAAGTGCGTCACATCATTTACAAAGTTTTTGACCGGTGTGAGGATGTAATTTCCAGCCCTTTGAAAAGGCGAAAGAATTGTCTGAGTGCCTTGGCGCGCTCCATCTAGAACTGCAACTCCACGCAAATCTAAGGTGATTAGAAATAGCGCAGTAACTATTAAAATGATTAAGAGAAGACGGGTACGACCCTCTCCGCCGTAACGCATCTTCTAAAAACCTATCGACGAGGTTCGGAGATTAAGACCTTCTCTAAAGCCTCAAACTCTTCGATACATTTTCCAGAGCCTTCAACGACTGCATCCAATGGACGTTCAGCGATATGAATAGGCATTCCGGTTTCTTTACGAAGACGCTCATCAAGACCCTTGAGCAATGCACCGCCACCAGTAAGAACAATTCCACGATCCATCAAATCTGATGCAAGCTCTGGAGGAGTCTTATCAAGTGTGCTCTTTACTGCGTTAATAATTGCATTGACTGGCTCTTCTAGAGCTTTGCGAATCTCTGCAGCAGAGACAACGATTGTCTTTGGTAATCCTGTTGCTAAGTCGCGACCACGAATCTCAGCATCATTTTCACCAGCTAGTGGAAAAGCAGAACCGATTGCCATCTTGATTTCCTCTGCTGTGCGCTCTCCCAAAAGCAGTGAGAATTCACGCTTAACCCAGTTGATAATCGACTGATCGAGCTCATCTCCGCCTACGCGAATTGAAAGTGAACACACAATTCCGCCTAGTGAAATTACTGCAACCTCAGTGGTACCGCCACCAATATCTACCACCATGTTTCCAGTTGGTTCATGGATCGGAAGACCAGCACCAATAGCTGCTGCCATTGGCTCTTCAATAATGTAAACCTTACGGGCACCTGCGGCATATGCTGCATCTTTAACTGCGCGTTGTTCAACACCAGTGATACCTGATGGAACGCACACAACGATTCTTGGCTTAGCCAAGTAACGACGACGGTGCACCTTTTGAATAAAGTAACGCAGCATGCGCTCAGTTGTCTCAAAGTCTGCAATCACACCGTCTTTTAATGGGCGAATAGCAACGATGTTTCCTGGAGTACGACCAATCATCTTCTTGGCTTCAAGACCAACAGCTAAAATTCCGCCAGAATCTTGATTGACGGCAACAACAGATGGCTCATTCAAAACAATGCCACGCCCGCGCACATAAACAAGCGTGTTTGCAGTTCCAAGATCAACGGCCATATCACGACCGATGAAGGACATTCTACTCTGTCTGCTTTGTGAACTCATACTTTTGTACTCCTTGATTATTTAGGGAAGAAAATTTGAATCTCGCGCGCAGCCGATTCAGGTGAATCTGAGCCATGCACAATATTCTGAACAACTTTGGTGCCTTGATCACGAGCTAAGTCACCACGGATAGTTCCGGGTGCTGCAACTGTTGGATCAGTAACTCCAGCTAAAGAGCGAAATCCTTCGATAACACGATTACCCGAAGCAACCATTGCAACAATTGGTCCTGACATCATGAACTCAACAAGTGGTTCATAAAATGGCTTACCAATATGTTCTGCGTAGTGTTGTTCAAGTAATGCCCGATCAGCGTTGAGTAAACGTAACGCTTCGATGGAATAACCCTTTGTTTCAACACGAGAAATAACTTCACCCACTAAACCACGACGGACTCCGTCTGGCTTAACCAGGATTAGGGTTTTCTCAATGCTCACCTGCCTAGTCTATTAGGCCTTTTCCCCTGCTTGTGCCATGAGAGCCGCACGCGCAGCTTCTCCCTTACGGCCCACAATGATGGCTGCGGCCCATAGTCCTAGGAAAATCACCCCAATGATAAAAAAGGATGGGACGAAAAAGCCGAAACTGATCATGAATACCTGTAGGACTGAGCCGATGTATAAACCTGAACGTCGCTTGAGAATACCGGCATTGAGAAATAGAAGCAGTGAAATCACTGAGCCATAGACGAGGGCGGCCGTAGGTTGGTCTTTCGTTGCAAGCAAGATCGCAAAACCTAAAGTCAAACTCTCCATAACAAGAACTGTTGCTCCTAAAATTTTCATTTCGCAAACTTCTTTCTCAAATAGGTTCGAGCTTCACCGACTGTAACAACCGAGCCGGTAACAATAATCCCAACGGTGTCCTCACTTAAGGGTCTAGTTGCATCCCCCACCGCTCGATCAAGGGCGGTGTGCAAATCTTTCACTTCAAATACTCGATCATTACCAAAAATAGAGGTTGCTAGTTTTTCCAAATCCGAAGAAGACATGGCACGTGAAGATGAACTTTGAGTCACAATCACGTGATCAACAATTGGTTCTAACTCTTGCAATATCCCAAGGGCATCTTTATCGCCAAAAACACCCACAACTGCCACAATCTCATCAAAGTTGAACTCACTCTTCAGAGTCAGCGCAAGCGCTTTAGCGCCATGCGGATTATGCGCAGCATCTAAAATTACCGTTGGATCGCGGTGAACAACCTCGCAACGCCCAGGTGATGTCACTGCAGCAAAGCCTGCACGCACTGCTTCAATATCTAGTGGTTGATCGCCAAAGAACGCCTCCACTGCTACCAGGGCACTGGCAGCGTTAGCAGCTTGGTGCTTTCCGTGTAGGGGTAAGAAAATTTCATCGTATGTATCGTGCAAACCTTGAATAGCCAGGAGCTGTCCCCCGACTGCGATTGCTCTTGAGGCAACTGAATACTCAACGCCTTCGCGCACAACATCTGCGCCAACTTCTGCAGCTTTTCTGATTAACTCTTTAGCAGCCTCTGGCTCTTGCTGGGCAAGCACAATAAAGCCGCCTTCTTTAATGATTCCAGCCTTAGTAGAAGCGATTTCATGAAGGGTATTGCCTAGATATTCCATATGATCAAAGCCAATTGGCATGATTACTGATACATCTGCATCAACAACATTTGTTGCATCCCACTGCCCACCCATACCAACTTCTATAACTCCAACATCTACAGGGTGTTCAGCAAAGGCGACAAAGCCAAGTGCTGTAATTGCTTCAAAAAATGAGATTGGATGTTCAAACTTTTCATCCATCAAATCTAAATATGAAGAAATATCGTTATAGGCAAATATCAACTCTTTTGGATCAATAGGCTCACCATTAATAGCAATACGTTCACGATATGTTTCAAGATGTGGGCTAGTAAAGCGCCCAGTGCGCAAACCATGGGCAAAGAGCAAAGAATCAATCATTCTCGTTGTGGTGGTCTTTCCATTTGTGCCGCCCACATGAATTGTTGGATATGTCAGTTGAGGTGAACCCAAAATATCAACTAGGGCTGCGATGCGCTCGGTTGTTGGATCAATTCGAACTTCTGGCCAGCGCGCCAGAAGCGCTTGCTCAATTGCATCAACGCGCTCTTGATCATTGGGAGAAATAATCATGCTCAATGCAGTGCGCCAAGTTGGGCAGTAAGGCGTTCGATATCAGAACTAGTTTTAACTAGACGTTCACGGATCTCAACAACAACACTCTCGGGTGCCTTTGCCATGAAGCCATCATTATTTAACTTCACTTCTGCAGTTTGCTTATCCTTAATTGCTGCAGCTAAATCTTTTTCTAATCGAGCGCGCTCTGCAACAACATCGATTGATCCAGTTAAGTCGAACTCCACCTTTACTGTACCGATTTCAACCTTTGCACTTGGTGCGATTTTCCCAAGCTCTAGGCGCAAAACAAATGCCATTGCGCTTGAATAATCAGCAATCGCTCCTTTTGCCACAAAACGTGCTGGAATCTTGAGTGAAGTCTTAATACCTTGATCATTTCTAAACCTGCGAACATCAGTGATGATCTCTTGCATCTGGCTAACAAGCTTCTCTGAAGCTTTATCAACGTGGACAGCATCTGCGACAGGCCACTTAGCAATTACAAGTGATTCTGCCCCAGTTAAAGTTGTCCAAAGCTGTTCGGTAATAAATGGCATTACTGGGTGCAAAAGGCGCAAGAGTTGATCGAGAACATGGCCCAGAACGCGCTTAGTCTTGGCTGAATCAGTTCCAGCAAAAGTTTCTTTTGAGAGCTCTAAATACCAATCACATAAATCATCCCAAGCAAAATGATACAAAAGCTCACAGGCACGAGCAAACTCATATTTTTCAAGCAAGGAATCAACTCCAGAGACAGTCTCTGACAATCGGCTCAGAATCCACTTATCAATAGCATTGAGTGAATCAACTGCTGGAAGTTCACCTACAACAGTTGCGCCATTCATCATTGCAAAACGGGTTGCATTCCAGAGCTTGGTAGCAAAGTTACGTGAGCCGCCAATCCAATCTTCAGCAAGTGCTTGGTCTGTGCCTGGATTAGCACCGCGTGCCAAAGTAAAGCGCAGAGCATCAGCGCCGTATTTGTCCATGAACTCAATGGGATCAATAACATTTCCACGACTCTTAGACATCTTTTTACCAAATTGATCGCGCACCAAACCATGCAACATGATTGTCTTAAACGGTGGTACACCATCCATAGCAAAAGTACTAATCATCATCATGCGCACTACCCAGAAGAACAAAATGTCATACCCAGTTACTAGAACTGAAGTCGGATAGAACTTAGCTAAATCAGCGGTTTTTTCTGGCCAACCAAATGTTGAAAATGCCCATTGCCCAGATGAGAACCAAGTATCTAGAACATCTGGATCTTGCGTGTATCCGGCAGGTACTGACTCACCTGGACCAACAACGACAACTTCATCATTTGGTCCATACCAAACTGGAATACGGTGACCCC
>SXYM01000083.1 GCA_005789205.1 Actinomycetota bacterium
AATCTCTTTAGCCTTTGTTGAACTTATTCCATCAACGGCAGATACAGGAATCTTTGCTAGCTTTTCTGGAGCAGTGTGAGCTACTTCTTCGATATCCATTCCACCCGATACGGATGCCATTACTAGAAATGTGCGGTTAGAACGATCAAGCAAAATAGCTAAGTAGTATTCGGATTCAATAGGCGCAGCTGCAGCAATCATTACTGTATGAACGATGTGACCTTTGATATCCATTCCAAGAATTACACCAGCTTTTTCACGAGCATCTGCTGAATTTTCTGCAAGCTTTACTCCACCTGCTTTTCCTCGGCCACCAACTTTTACTTGGGCCTTGACGACTACTTTGCCACCGATCTTTGTAGCGGCAGCTTCTGCTTCATCTGCAGTAGTTGCAATTGCAGCTGCTAAGAAAGGTACGCCATGTTTTTCAAAGAGATCGCGGGCTTGATATTCAAAGAGATCCACTGGTGCTCCACATCTTAATTAGGCCCTAATCCTAGAGCTTCTCAACGGGTGCATAGCGCAGTAGTAATCGCTTCTCGCCATACTGACCAAAGTTAATTGTGGCTTCAGCCTTTTCTGCCTCGCCTGCAACTGCAACAACAGTGCCTAAGCCAAATGTGTCATGTGACACACGATCTCCAATTTGCAGCTCCATTACTGAAATCTTCTTACCCGTTGCTCGTGGTGGTGGAGCAGTTGCTACTCGTGATTTACGCACTAGCGATGGAGTTAAAGATGCACCACCCTGATTGCGCCACTCAATAACATCTTCAGGAATCTCATCGAGAAAACGTGATGGTGGATTGTAATTCGGTGCACCCCAAGTTGAGCGATATTCAGCACGTGAAATATACAGACGTTGGCGTGCACGAGTTAGGCCAACGTAAGCAAGTCGGCGCTCTTCTTCAATCTCATCCTTTTCACCAAGAGTACGTGAATGAGGAAAGATTCCATCTTCCATTCCAGTTAGAAAAACAGTTGGGAATTCAAGTCCCTTTGCCGTATGCAAAGTCATCATTGTCACAACACCACCATGGTCTTCACCTTCTGGAATCTCATCGGCATCAGCAACTAAAGAAACCTTTTCTAGAAAACCAGCTAACGAGATTTCTTCGTCTTCGCCTAATTCTTCAATTGGTCGCTCTTCATACTCCATTGAAACCGCGACTAATTCTTTTAAGTTTTCAACTCGTACTTCATCTTGCGGATCAACGCTATCGGCTAATTCTTTTAGCAACCCAGATTGTTCAAGAGCAGCTTCAACAATGACTGATGGTCTGGTTTTAGCCTCCACTAAAACATTTAAAGCGCTGATCATGGAGGTGAAATCATTAATCGCTTGGGCAGCGCGTGAAGGCAATCCTGGAGCTTCAGAGCAACGAAGCAAACCTTGCCAAAATGAAATGGAGTTCGCATTTGCAAATTCATCCACATAATCTAAAGATGTATCACCAATTCCACGCTTTGGAACATTGATAATGCGGCGCAGAGAAATCTCATCTTCAAGGTTGGCTAAAACGCGCAGATAGGCTAGTAAGTCTTTGACTTCTCGGCGCTCATAGAAGCGCAAACCGCCTACGACCTTATATGGCAGGGCATTTCGCATGAATACTTCTTCAAAAACACGTGACTGGGCATTGGTTCTATAGAAGATTGCAGTATCTCCGGGTTGTGATTTTGATTCCTTCTGCAGTTGACGAATTTCATCTGCAATAAAAGTTGCTTCATCATGTTCACTCTCGGCCACATAGCCGACAAGTGGAGCACCCGAACCTGCATCTGACCACAAGTTCTTTTCTTTGCGGCTTTCATT
Source organism: Actinomycetota bacterium (assembly GCA_005789205.1). GTDB lineage: Bacteria > Actinomycetota > Actinomycetes > Nanopelagicales > Nanopelagicaceae > Planktophila. The sequence goes on from SXYM01000083.1 coordinate 1,817, forward strand.
ACGAGTAATGACTGCGTTAGCTGCATTTAGAATGTTTTGAGTTGAGCGATAATTCTGCTCAAGCAAAACAGTGCTGGCGTTTGGGTAATCAAGTTCAAACTGTAGGATATTGCGAATGGTTGCACCACGAAAGCCATAAATACTTTGGTCGGCATCTCCCACTACACATAACTCGGCTAAAGGAATACCTTCGGCTTCTGTGCCAACTAGTTCTTTAACCAATATGTATTGGGCATGATTTGTATCCTGATATTCATCTACCAACACATGGCGAAAGCGTGATCTAAAACGGGCTCTGGCTTCTGGATAACGCTGTAGTACTTCAACAGTCTTTAGAATCAAATCATCGAAATCCATAGCGTTGGCACGCTGTAAACGTTGTTGATAGATCGTATAAACATCAGCAACTACTTGTTCAAATTGGTTGCTGGCGGCATTTATATAATCTTGCGGCCCAAGGAGTTCATTTTTGGCATTAGATATCATTGCTTGAAACTGACGGGCTGGATAACGCTTGGCATCTAAGTTGAGCTCTTTAGCAACAATTGTGATGAGGCGAAGTGAATCTGCTGAGTCATAAATTGAGAATGAATTGCTATAGCCCAGGCGCATAGCTTCTTGCCGCAAGATGCGAACACAGGCTGAATGGAAGGTGGAAACCCACATTGATTTTGCAATTGGTCCAACTAATTCAGCCACACGCTCTTTCATTTCTCCGGCAGCTTTATTGGTGAAAGTAATGGCAAGAATTTGATATGGAGCGACGTTTCGCCGTGACATTAAATATGCAATTCGACGCGTTAAAACACGAGTTTTACCTGAACCAGCACCGGCCACGACAAGTAATGGACAACCTGCATGAGTAACTGCTTCTGCTTGTTGAGGGTTGAGCCCATCTAGAAGCGGATCAGTACTCGTCATAGTGATGAGTCTATTAGGCTAAGTGTCATGGAACCCACGGCCGATAGTGAGATCAAGCGAGTCTTGGTCGTTAGTGCCCACCCGGATGATTCAGATTTTGGAGCATCAGGAACCATTGCCCAGTGGGTCAAGAGTGGCATTGAAGTTGCCTATGTCTTTTGCACTAATGGTGATCAAGGTGGTGAAGAGTCTGGTTTTACAAAAGAAGAGATGCCTGCGATTAGACAACGAGAACAACGTGCAGCAGGTGCAGTAATCGGTGTTACCGATATAACTTTTCTTAATTACATCGATGGTCACCTTGAAGCAACTATTGGTCTTCGAAAAGATTTAGTTAGACAGATCCGCAAATCTCAACCAGATCGCATGGTCTGTCAAAGTCCTGAAAGAAATTGGGATCGCATTGGTGCAAGTCACCCGGACCATTTAGCTGCAGGTGAAGCAGCGATTCAAGCGGTGTATCCAGATGCTCGGAATCCGTTTGCATTTACAGATTTACTTGAACAAGAAGGTTTACAGCCATGGCGAGTGAAAGAAGTATGGATAAGTGCATTTTCAACCCCAGATCACTTTGTAGACATCACTGATACTTTTGATTTGAAGATAAAGGCGTTACAAGCACACGCATCTCAAACTGCTCATAATCCGGAATTAGAGAATATGGTGCGCGAATGGGGTCAGCGAAATGCTGGACTTGGTGGGTTGCCTGAAGGTCGTATCGCTGAAGCTTTTAAAATAGTTAATACGAATTAATTATTTAACGCTAACTTTTCTTATTTCCACAGTTTGAATTGGGAAACCATCGTTGGCGTAATAAGGCTTATTGTCACTGGCATTAAGTTTGTAGGCACCGACAGCGCCAATTTTCTTCACTAAATCCAAGCCCTTTGTTACTTTGCCCCAGATTGTGTAATTAGGGCCAAGGGTGGTGTCTGCATAAATAATGAAAAACTGTGAACCATTTGTGCCTGGACCAGAGTTAGCCATGGCTACCGTGCCTACTGGATAGTTATTTGCTTTGTTGGCTGGCAGATTTTCATCTTTGTATCCTTTCCAGCCTGTTGGGGTTCCAGAACCTGAAGCAGTGGGATCTCCACACTGCAATACAAATAGACCTTCAGTTGTGAGTCTGTGACAAAACGATAAATCGAAGTACTTAGCTCTGGCAAGTGCTGACAATTTAGTAATCGTTAAGGGAGCTTTTTTTGTGAGCAGTGAGATAACTATTGCTCCGCAGTTAGTATCAATAGTCATTGTCTTAGGAAGCATTTTTGCAACTGACATGGGCTCTTTAACAGTTGCAGGGGCATGTGCCTTAGCTGTTGGTGTCTTGCATCCAGGAACTGTTGTTGGCTTTTCTGCAGCTTGTATTGGTGCAATTGAGAATGCTGAAACTAAAACCACTGCTAATACCAATGATAACTTCTTCACATCTATTCCCATTCAATCGTTCCTGGCGGTTTGCTAGTCACATCTAACACGACTCTATTTACTTCACGCACTTCATTAGTTATACGAGTCGAAATCTTCTCAAGAATTTCATATGGTAGACGAGACCAATCAGCAGTCATTGCATCTTCGCTAGATACCGGGCGCAAAACTATAGGATGACCGTATGTTCGACCATCTCCCTGCACTCCAACACTTCGAACATCTGCCAAGAGCACCACTGGGCATTGCCAAATATCGCGATCAAGACCAGCGGCTTTTAACTCAAAGCGGGCAATTGCATCGGCTTCGCGCAATAAATCAAGACGCTGTTGCGTTACTTCACCCACTATGCGAATTCCAAGACCAGGACCTGGGAATGGTTGTCGCCAAACAATCTCTTCGGGTAGCCCTAACTCCAGCCCTACCTGTCGAACTTCATCTTTAAATAGAGTTCTAAGTGGTTCAACTAAAGTGAATTTCAAGTCATCTGGTAATCCACCGACATTATGGTGGGATTTGATGTTGGCAGTTCCGCTGCCGCCACCGGACTCAACTACATCTGGATACAAGGTGCCCTGCACTAAGAATTCAACATCCCCACCCGTCGCAATATCGCGAGCTGCAGCCTCAAATGATCGAATAAACTCACGGCCAATAATCTTTCGCTTCTCTTCCGGATCAGTCACACCCTTGAGTGCGTCTAAAAACTGTTTCTTTGCATCGATAACAACTAACTGAACTCCAGTTGAGGCAACAAAATCCTGCTCTACTTGTTCAGCCTCACCTTTGCGCAAGAGCCCGTGATCAACAAAAACACATGTTAACTGCTTGCCGACTGCTTTTTGGATAATGGCTGCGGCAACTGCTGAATCTACTCCACCAGATAAACCGCAGATGACTCTTTTCTCACCAATTACTTGTTTGGCTTTAGCTACTTCAGTCTGTGCAATGTTTCCAGTAGTCCACGTTGCATCGCACTTTGCGGTGTTGATTAACCAATTGCGAAGGATTGCTTGGCCATGCTCGGTATGTAAAACTTCTGGGTGAAATTGAACTCCCGCCATTTGCCCTGTTGCATCTTCAAAGGCTGCGATTGGTGTGTCAGCTGTTACAGCACAGATGCTAAATCCAGCAGGGGCAGTTGTTACCGCATCACCATGTGACATCCATACTTTTTGCTGGGCTGGAAGACCGCTAAAAATCTTTGATTCAGTTTTCGCACTAACATCCGTACGACCGAACTCTGATTTACCAGTCTGACTAACCACTCCACCAAGGGCAGCAGCCATTAGTTGAAAGCCATAACAAATTCCGAAAGTTGGAATTCCTAAGCTAAGAATTGCAGCATCAAATTGCGGAGCATTTTCGGCGTAAACACTTGAAGGTCCGCCAGATAAAATAATGGCCGAAGGATTCTTCTCACGCACTTGTGCTGCGGTAATAGTGGAAGGAACAATTTCACTATAAACATAAGCTTCCCGAACACGACGGGCAATCAACTGGGCATACTGCGCCCCGAAATCGACTACAAGTACGCCGCGATCATTAGGCACGGTGAATAAGTACCTCTACGCGCTGAAACTCCTTCACATCTGAATAACCACATGTAGCCATTGCACGGCGAAGAGCACCAAACAAATTCATTGATCCATCAGATGTGTGTGATGGTCCAAGCAAAATTTCTTCAAGAGTTCCAACAGTGCCAACGTTTACCCGCTCACCACGTGGGAGAACTTGGTGATGTGCTTCTGATCCCCAGTGCCACCCAAGTCCTGGTGCTTGGCTTGCTTTAGCCAGAGGTGAACCCATCATCACAGCATCGGCGCCGCATGCAATCGCCTTAGCAATATCACCACTGCGACCAACTGCCCCATCTGCAATCACATGAACATAACGTCCACCTGATTCATCGAGATATTCACGACGGGCAGATGCAACTTCAGCAACTGCCGATGCCATTGGAACTTCAATTCCCAAAACTTTACGCGTTGTGTGTGCTGCCCCACCGCCAAAACCAACTAAGACTCCAGCAGCACCAGCACGCATTAAGTGAAGTGCCGCTGTTGCAGTTGCAACGCCACCGACAATTACTGGCACATCTAGCTCATAAATAAACTTCTTCAAATTAAGCGCTTCTTCTTCTGCAGCCACATGTTCTGCGCTCACAGTCGTTCCGCGAATCACAAAAATATCTACACCGGCATCGATTACTGCCTTGTGAAGTTCAGCAGTGCGAGCCGGAGAAAGTGATGCTGCAACACTCACACCAGCATCACGGATTTGCGCGATGCGAGCCTTAATTAACGCTGGCTTAATTGGCTCGTTATAAATCTCTTGCATGCGCTTAGTTGCATTTTTATCTGGCATTGAAGCGATTTCACCCAGCGGAATACGTGGATCTTCATAGCGAGTCCATAGGCCTTCAAGGTTTAGAACACCGAGTCCACCAAGTCGTCCAATTTCAATTGCAGTCTCTGGAGAAACTACGGAGTCCATGGGTGCAGCCATCATGGGCAAAGCAAATTTATAAGCATCAATTTGCCAGTTAGTTGAAACATTTTCAGGATCACGCGTACGGCGGCTTGGCACAATTGCTATGTCATCAAATGAATACGCACTTCTTGCACGCTTACCTGGAGCTAACTCAATCTCTTTCACTAGCGGCCTTTCCCTTGATAATTTGGTGCATCAGCAATGTGTGCAACATCGTGAGGATGACTTTCCTGCAGTCCAGCAGCAGTAATTTGAATCAAGTGTCCATCGCGACGCAAAGTTTCAATATCTGGGGCTCCTGCGTAACCCATCCCTGAGCGAAGTCCCCCAACAAGTTGGTGAACTACTTCAGCAACTGTTCCACGGAAAACAACTTTGCCCTCAATTCCTTCTGGAACGAGCTTGTCTTCAGATAGAACATCATCTTGCATATAGCGATCTTTAGAATATGACTTCTTTTCACCACGTGATTGCATCGCACCTAAAGATCCCATGCCGCGATATGTCTTGTATTTAACGCCATTAATCTCAACAAGTTCACCTGGAGCTTCTTCGCATCCAGCAAGTAATGATCCGAGCATTACTGCATTTGCGCCAGCTACTAAAGCTTTAACAATGTCACCTGAATATTGAAGCCCTCCATCAGCGATTAGAGGAATTCCAGCTTTATTACATGCTTTTGACGCTTCCATAATTGCTGTTATTTGCGGAACTCCAACTCCGGCAACTACGCGTGTAGTGCAAATGGAACCTGGGCCTACGCCAACCTTTACTGCATCTACTCCTGCATTAATCAGGGCCTGTGCACCTGCCCGAGTTGCAACATTTCCACCGATAATTTCAGTTGATGGTGAAAACTTCTTAATGCGTGAAATCGCATCTAATACAGCGCGGTGGTGACCGTGTGCAGTATCAACAACCACAACATGAACACCTGCCTCAATGAGTGCCTTAGCGCGAGCAAATCCATCGTCGCCAACACCAACTGCTGCTCCGGCAAGACCAACGTTTTTTACTAACTTCACATGCGTTACTTGCTCATCAATTGGAAGATTACGGTGAATGATTCCAATCCCGCCAGCTTTTGCCATCGCAATTGCCATCGCAGATTCGGTAACCGTATCCATCGCTGAAGAAACTAATGGAACAGCGATAGTGATATTTCTAGTTAAACGTGTGGATGTGTCAACTTCAGATGGCACAACTTCTGATGCATCTGGCAGGAGAAGGACATCGTCATAAGTCAGGCCGAGCATCGCGACTTTATCGTTCTCGCTCATATGCCCTCCCGCCTTAGGTGAGTGTCCTTAAGAAGTCGGGAGTCTATCGGGAATAGCCCGTAAGACAGAAACCACCGTTATAACGGCCAGAATAAAGAGAGGAACTGCGACTATGTAGAGGCCTGCGTCAAATTGATATTTAGAAACACCAATTGCAATCAAATTTGCCAGAAAAGCTGGGGCACGACCAAAGTATTTTCCCCTGCGATAACCAGCTGCTGCTGCAAATAATCCTCCAGATCCAAGAGCAATAAAAATTAGCTCTCCCAGAAGTGGGCGGATTTCAACACTATCTGCATTTATAGTCAAAATAATGAGCCACACACCTAGTAATGCAATCATAGCTGATTCAAAAATCAATAGGGCTGCCACTAGTGCGCGAGCCTTGGCAGCTTTGGCAGGATCTTGTTTCATGGAAGAGAGATTAACTTATCGTGGCCACGAAAACACTCTTTTCTCACACGATGGGATACATGATTCTCAAACGCATCTTGCTGCTCCCGCGTACTTCTACCAACAACTCAAACAAGAGATTGCCCTTAGCGATCGCACGGGAGAAATGTTTTCCTTGATTCGAGTAATTTTTAATCGATCTAATAACCAGAGTGGGTCTGTAGAACCAAAAATAGGCGCAGCCGATATCTTGTACTTTTCAGAGGCCCTAAAAGATCTAACACGAAAGCAGGACTGCGTTGCCAGAGTGGGAGTTAATGAATGCGTAATCTTGGTGCGCGCTAGGGCACGCAATGTGGAAGTACTGATTAGCAGACTTTTACACTCACATAAATTGACTGTGGAAAACACCTTAGAGATTTCATGTGCAACAGTTGAATTTGCTTTGGGAGAAAAAGCTCTCGCCATACTCAACCGGCTAGATGCTATGAGTTTATCCACTCGCTAATACGCACCTGAACAAGAATGTCAGTGGCCCTCATACATTCGCACACATGGACCTAGACCTAAATATTACTTTTGGAGCGATAGCTCCCTATATGAGTGACCCAACAATTGAAGAAGTTTGGATTAACTCACCTGAACGCATATTTATTGCGCGTGCTGGAAAAAGTGAACTCACAAACTTGCTTTTAACTGCTGATGAAGTGCGAAACATCGTTGAGCGAGCACTGATGTGGGGCGGTCGTCGTCTTGATCTCTCGCATCCTTTTGTTGATGCTCGCCTGCCAGATGGCAGTCGTTTGCACGTCGCAATCCCAGAAATCACTGCACAGCATTGGGCTGTAAATATTCGCAAACACCTTATGAGAAATATGAGTGTTGTAGACCTTATAACTCTAGGAGTAATGAGTCCTTTAATTGGCACTGCGCTTATTAATTCAGTTCGTGCGGGACTTAACATTCTTGTGAGTGGCGGCACCCAAGCTGGTAAAACAACCTTGCTTAATGCATTGGCTGGGGCAATTCCACGGAATGAGCGATTAGTAACAATTGAAGAAGTTTTTGAACTCTCTCCTCAACTACCCGATGTTGTGCAAATGCAAACACGAAGTGCAAACCTGCAAGGCGAAGGGGAAATTCCTCTACGCCGCCTAATCAAAGAGTCACTTCGAATGAGGCCATCACGCATAATTGTCGGAGAAGTCCGAGAGGCTGAAGCTTTAGACCTACTCATAGCGCTTAATTCAGGTCTGCCTGGCATGGGCACATTGCATGCAAATTCACCTCGGGATGCTGTTATCAAACTCCAGACACTTCCATTACTGGCTGGTGAAAACATCTCACACAAATTTATTGCTCCAACCGTTGCATCAGCAATTGATCTCATCGTTCATGTCTCTCTAGATTCACAGGGAATTAGAAGAGTTAAGGAAGTTGCCTCACTCACAGGCCGATATGAAAATGATCGTGCGGAAATAGAGACTCTGTGGCAGTGGAATGGAACTGAGTATGAAAGAGGAATTGGTAGTTTGCCTCATCCTGAAAAATTCACAGCTATCGGACTCCCCTTAACGACTTGGTGCCGGCCATGAAAAACAGTATTCGTGTTTTTATCTCAGCTTGCGTGACTACTGGGCTAATCCTTCTTATTACATCTTCTTTTACGATTGCGATAGCTTTTGGAGCTCTCGCAGCTGGAGCGGTATTTGTAACTTTAAAGAATAAGAGTGCTCACAGCGAATCACATCTCATTGCTGCCTGGCCTGAGGTAATAGATCACCTTATGTCAGGGATTCAATCAGGTTTATCACTCTCAGAATCCCTCGTTGGTTTAGCTACTCGAGGACCTGAAATTCTACGCCCAGCCTTTGACGAGTTTAGTGACTCCCTCTTTCGCCATGCTGATTTGGAGCTAGCGCTACAAGAGTTGAAATCACTTTTTCACCACCATGGCAGCGATCAGATATTTGAGGCTTTGCTTATTTCTAAAGCACTTGGTGGAAGCGAACTCATGTCCATTCTTAGAACCTTGGGGGACTTTCTTCGTCAAGATTTAGCATTACGCCGTGAAATCGAAATCAAACATGGATGGATTAAAAACTCTGCGCATATATCAGCAATAGCACCTTGGATTTTATTGCTTATGCTCTCAACACAACCCAGCACTGCGCTTGCTTTTTCAACGCCAACGGGTGGAATGATTTTAGTAGCAGGATTAGTAATGACTGCAATTGCATATCTATGGATGAACCGCCTTGGGCGACTTCCACAAACTCCAAGAGTTTTCATGCATCATGCAACTTTGCGGAATTCAATAAGTAAGCGAGTAACTAGATGATTCAGATACTTCTCGTATCCATGCTCTTTGCCATCCCTGGAGCCCTACTAATTGCCTTTAACGATATTGATCCACTTTTGGAATTGGAATCGAGGAGTCGCAAAGCAGCTATCAGTAGTAGGGATCGAACCAACATTCATGCTCGATTAGAAGAGTTAGGTCGACGAAGTGAGCGCGACTATCAAAACTTCCGGATTCGCCAGTTTGGATATTGCTGCTCAGGAGCTGCTTTAGCGTTGGTTCTATTCCTTATGGCAGGCAAATCACTATTATCTGCCTTTGTATTTTCCGCTATTTTCGGTGTCATTGTTCTTGTAATCATTGATTGCGAACTAACTTCACAAATAAAGAAACACCGCGTGGCAATCGAGGCAGAATTTCCTGCAATTATCGAAATGATGACACTTGCAATAGCAGCTGGTGAAACTCCCATGCAGGCGATGCTACGAATTGCTGATTCAGCGCAAGGAGAATTATCTAAAGAATTTGTAGTTGTAATTGATGAAATTCGTGCAGGCCAGCCACTTCATGTGGCACTTGATTCAATGGGACGCAGAGTGAAGTCTGTAATGATTCGACGCTTTGTTGATGCCGTTATTACTGCAACCTTGCGCGGAGCTCCACTTATTGAAGTTCTTTCACGTCATGCAGTTGAGGCTAGAGGCAATCAGCGAAATCGAGTTTTGAGTGCGGCAGGAAAGGCTGAAATCTCCATGATGATTCCAGTTGTCTTTCTTATCCTGCCGATCTCAATTCTCTTTGCCTTGTGGCCATCACTAACAAATTTGAATCTGTTCGCAAGTTAAGCTGCGTCCTCCTCACGTGCAGCCACTTCGCTCAGCGATGGTCGTCCAGCTTTGCGCTTCTTTGCAATCACTCGACCATCTTCAAATAGTTCTCCGCCCCACACACCCGCAGGCTCTGCGCGTGATATCGCACCTTCAAGACATTGTGCCCGCACAGGACATCCACCACAGAGGGACTTGGCTTCTGCGATAGCAAGATCTGCTTCAGAGAAGAAGAGTTCTGGATCTGCTGTATGGCATGGCAAATTAAATGATGAACCATCGGAATAGGTGCCCGTTACTGCATCCAAACCAATCTTTTCATCTGCCCAGCCTGGTACTAGTAGTTCACTGAAGAGAACGCTCATAGTTCTCACCTCTTCTTTCTGTTAGGTCTTGCTGTGGTTTCTTTTGTTGGGGAAATAAAAAAGGCCCGAATCCTTGTGGATTCGAGGCCTTTGGCTTCTAGTTCTTATTCGATGTTATCGAGTAGAACCACCAGTGGCCTCGTATCCGGCATAAAACGCTGCGTAAAACGCAGGCTTTGTTGTATGCCAAGCAGCAGGCTTATTGGTTGTATGAGCAGAAGGAATGACAGCAGAACGCAATGCGTTTGCTGGAACGAATGAGCTTTTAGGCATCTTCGCTTCCCCTCTATTCACTTCGTTTCCGCCATGAAAACGATGAAAGACAAGGGTAAAGCATGGGGCCAACCTTGTGCAAGTTAATTAAATCCCGCATACCCACCGGTAATTAAGGGGTGATAAGCCCAGCTTCTGCCAAGAACCGTGAGGCCTTCTTGGAATAGCTCATGTGCAGATCTACTTTCGCCCGCGTGATTCCAACATAAAACAAACGGAGCTCTTCATCAATAGATGCTTGATCACCTGTAGTTGAGTTGTTTTCAAGTGGAAGCAGGCCTTCACTTACGCCCATCAAAAACACGCGCTCCCATTCAAGACCCTTAGCCGCATGCAAAGTGGCAAGGGTTGTAACAGGCATTGTTGGTGGGTTGTTTTGTTGCACACGATCTTCTAACTCACGTAGATATGTGCGTAGATTCTTTGGTGTGAAACCACTATCTGCATCAAGTTCGCGAGCTAAGTGCAATAGCGCTGCAATGCCATCAATATGAGCTCCGGTTAGAAACGGTTGTGCCAGAGTGCGCAACTCATCCAGCCAAGAAACTCCTTCGGTAGGAATAACTGAGGCGTTACGAACAAGCTTTAAGAATTCGCGCACATCTGAGCGATCAAAGAATCTTTCGCTATTGCGCACTTGATAAGGAACTTTTGCTGCATTCATTGCACGTTCAACTGCGTTGAGTTGACTGTTGGTACGAGCCAGGACAGCGATTTCCTGAGGTGCTGTTCCCTGAGAAATTAACTGAGTGATAGAGCTAACGATTCCTGTAATCTCTGATGACTCATCGTTATATGCATCCACTGTTGGTTTATCGCCATGATCATTGAGGGCAACTAACTCCTGACCCATCTGAGCTTTGCGCAATATAGAGTTAGCCATAAAGGTAATCTCAGGAGTTGATCGATAACCAGTTGTTAGTCGAATAACTTCAGCCTCGGGAAAACGCTGCGTAAATGAATTGAGAAAAATAGGAGTTGCCCCGGCAAATGAGTAGATAGTTTGTGCGGGATCGCCCACAACGCAAATCTCTTGGCGCGATCCTAACCAAGCATTGATCAATCGCTGTTGTAGTGGGGAAATATCCTGATATTCATCCACAGTAAAGAAGCGGTATTGATCCTGCACGCGCTCACGAACTTCGCGTTCTTGCTCAATCATGGCCGTTGTCAGTAGCAAAACATCTTCAAAATCCATCGCACGCTCTTGATGTTTAACTGATTCATAGGCCGTATAGACCTTGGCCATTTGTTCTGGATTAATTCGAGGCTTTACGGTGCGCTTTCCCAGCTCAGATAAGTAATCAACTGGTGCAACTTCACTGACCTTTGACCACTCAATCTCAGAGGCGATATCTCGCATCAAATCACGCGAAGTAATCGATAACTCCCCCGTTAATTCAGCGCGCTTAATTGCCTCAGTGATGAAGGCAGTCTTAGAAGTAATCAGATCTGGCGTGCGACCACCAAATACTTGTGGCCAAAAAAAGGTGAGCTGCTTAAGGGCAGCTGCGTGAATAGTGCGCGCAGCAACCGATGGCACGCCGAGCGAGCGAAGGCGCATGCGCATCTCTCCTGCAGCACGGGCAGTAAAGGTGAGAGCTAACACTTTGTGTGGATCCATCACATTAATCGTTGCGGCATATGCAATTCGGTGAGTGATTGCTCGAGTTTTTCCAGTTCCAGCACCGGCAATAACACACACAGGACCTCGTGTAGCAAGCGCAACAGCTCTTTGTTCGTTATCGAGAGATTCTAAAATCTCTTCTGCGCGAAGATCTGACATCAACGCCAAGATTCCCCGCCGATTAGATCGCTAACAACATAATCTTCTTTTCCAACATACCAAGCTGTGATCATTTTGCGAGCAACAGAGATTGATGGTGGCAACAAAATATCGTTACTTGCCACAGCCCTCTTCATTTCATCTCTTGTAAACCAACGAATCTCAGTAATCTCTTCACCATCTGGCCGCGCATTTTCGGGGTGATCTGTAATTGCTTCAAAAGCAATCATGATGGATGCTGGAAAAGGCCAGGCTTGTGAGCGCAAGTAATTAATATCATTGCAATACACACCAGCTTCTTCAAAAACTTCACGTGATACACACTCTTCAAAAGATTCACCCGGTTCAACAAAGCCTGCAAAAGTTGAGAACCGCTTTTGTGGCCACACGGGTTGATGACCTAACAGGATTCGGTCAGTTGAATCTTTCACTAAAACAATTACTGCTGGGTCTGTGCGAGGGTGATGTTGTGTGGAATCTTCAACACATACGCGTACTGATCCACCTAAATCACTCACTGTGGCAGCACCACACCGTGCACAACATGGATGTGTTGCATGCCAGTTAGCAAGACCAACTGCATGCATTGCTAATGAAATTTCAACTTCATCTAGTCCGCTTCCCAGCTCGCGAAGAGTTGCAAAGCCTTCATACTTTTCTGCCTCACTTAAAGGCTCATTCATCCACGATGTTCGCCATGCGAAATATGGTGTGTTGTCATCACGGCCAAGGCCTAAGAACAAACGATCACCTTCTATGAATGTATCCATCTGTGCAGACACTGTGGCTGCATCGCAAAAAACAAGTGCATCATCAGCTGCACTAATTCGCCCATCGATAATCTGGACGATCATTGCCTTTTTCCAAAGATCTTCTAAAGCCTTGGCATCTGTGCGCAGGTGGCTAGCGCGATTAATCGGGGATAAGGATTGATTGCGCGCGCTCATAGGGGTGAACGCTACTAGCATCGCCCCATGCGCATAACATCGTGGAATCTGCTGCACGGGCTGCCCATTCCCCCCGATGTAGAAGCCGATCCGCAGGCTCTGCTCTCTGGCGCCCTTAGCCAGCTAGCCACTGATGTCATAGGCCTGCAAGAAGTCGATTACTTCCTTGAGCGATCAGGAAATCACAATCAAACAGGCATTGTTGCAGCAATGGTGGGTGCTAAAGATTGGGCCTTTGCGCCATCGCTGATGGGATCACCCGATGAGGATTGGCGAAATCCAAACAATAATGATGACAAACTCATTACAAATAAAAGTGATGTAGCACCAGGATCATATGGAATTGGTATGGCTTCAAAGATTCCAGTTGATTCCTGGCACCGCTTAGAACTTAAAGGTTCACCAATTGGAGTTTTAATGGCATTTCCAGTTGATGGAAAGTTAAAACGTGTCTATGTCAAAGATCATCCACGAAGCGCACTTGCTGCCAAATTAGATAATGGTTGGCTCATTATCAATACTCATCTTTCATTTGTGCCGGGATTTTCCCTAGCCCAGTTGATAAAGATTAAGCGTTGGGCAAACACTTTAGGCGTAACAGATAAATCTAAGATCCTAATCATGGGAGATCTCAATATTCCTTTTGCCATATTTGCCCGCGGATTTAAGTGGAGATCTTTGGCAGCCATGCGCACATTTCCAAGTTGGTATCCAAAAGTGCAGATTGATTATTTTCTTTCGCAAAAGTTAACTTCAAAAGATGTGCGCCACATTCAATACCCTCACTCAGGAATGAGTGATCACTTACCGCTGCAGATTGAAGTTGATTAAGCCGATTCTTTACTTGCATTAGTAATTAATGCAATCAGGGCGCTTTCATCGAGTAAGTCTGCCGGGCGATCAGTGACAGAAGTAGGAACATAGTGAAAAGCTGCACTGATCTTTGAGATGTCTGTACCTGAAAGCTTGGCCCAAGCCAAACGATACATCGCCAACTGCACGGCAGCTGATGCATCCAACTTCGTTGATCCAGTTTTCCAATCCACCACTTCAAAACCATCTGCTGTTGCATAGATGGCATCGATGCGACCACGCACCAAAATACCGGCAATAGTTGTTTCAAATGGCACTTCAACTCGGACTGGTGTGCGATTGGCATATTCACTGCCCAGCCATGCTTTTTTCAAATCTTCTAACTTTGAATCTTCTTCCAGTGGATCTAAATAATCCAAGTACTCATCACCAAATAATGTTGCTGCATCAGTGAATTGGCGTTCAACCCATAAGTGGAAAGCTGTACCACGACGTGAATATTGATCTTGTCCACGCGGCATTGGTCGGCGAATATTGAGCGCAAGTTCTTGTGGATTCTTATGCAAGGCAACGAGTGTGGAAGTTGAAAGACGTGGAGGTAGTGCAACGCGAATAGTTTGATCTTTCACTTTTCGTTGCTCATTAATTAATGCCTGAGCATCACCAATCCAAGAATTAATCTCTGCTGATTTAGATTCTTGAAGAAAATGGATGGGTGCAGATCTCACTAATTCAATGGCAGCATCAAATGCTTGACGGCGATTGCCTAATGGATCACGGGGCCACTTTGCAGAGATTGGATTTTCAATCGTTGGATTTTCTGCGCCATCTTCAGGTGCTGCAACATCACTTACTAATAAGCCACCTAATCCACTTGCTGCTGCTGCAATCATTGTGAAGATCTCACTTGGTGCAACAGCTTGTGTGCCATCTCGCCACCACGATGTTGTGCAGAGCAGATGTGATTTGGCACGCGTGATAGCAACGTAAGCAAGGCGCATCTCTTCACGCATTTTGATGTTATTGGTGCACTCCTTACCAAAAGCTTTGATTGCCTTTGCCGCATCACTGTTCTTAGTTATGCCATCTAGAGAAAATCGTGGAAGCTCATGTGCATCTCCGCGCAGCTCAAATGGCACATGCTTTTCATTCTTAAGCCAATTATCTGAATCGCCAGTATTTCCACCAGGAAAAGTACCCTCAGCTAATCCAGGCACAACCACGACATCCCACTCAGCACCTTTAGCCATATGAATCGTCAATATCTGCACGACATCACTTCGAATTTCTGGGGCCCCTGCCTTTAGCCCACCTTCAGCATCGGCTGCAATATCTAGCCAAACGAGAAAGGCTGAGACTGTTCCACCTGTGCGCTCAAACTTTGCTGCTTCATCAAGGAAGCGATCTAGGTGTCTGCGACCAGATTGATTGCCATCACGCAGAGTTGTTTCACTTTCTAGGGTTAAGTAGTTTTCAATCTCACTAATCAGATCAGTTATCTGCCCACCTGAGCGCGCACGTAATCGACGCAAGTCACTGGCAAATCGAACAAGACGTTGATATCCAATATCGCTAAAGCCATATTTCTTTGCATCTTGTATTTCATCTAGAGCATCGATGATTGATCCTGTAAATTGATCATCGGCTTCTAACTGTTCTGGATTTCCGGCGGCAATCTTTTTAATAAATGTTTTTGAATCAGCATGCATCGCTTTAGCACGTTCTCTAGAAAAGGTTCCTAACGCTGCAATGTCGCGCGGTCCTAGATTAATTCGTGGGCCAGTTAAATGACGCATCAGTGCAGAGCCTGCATCTGGATCAGTAATTATCTTCAACATAGTCACAACATCGGCTACTTCTGGAACGTGAATCAACCCACCGATTCCAATGACTTCCACTGCAATTCCAGCTTCATGCAACGCTGCTTCTATTGCTGTAATCTGACTGCGCTTTCGCACAAGCACGGCGCATGTCTTGCCAGTTGAAGGAGACCAGTTTTTTTGAACATATTCAGTGATTGCCTGCGCTTCAGCATCAATAGTTTCAAAGATTCCGTAGGCAACTTCACCTTTGCCAGCTTGTGGTCTGGCTTCTAGTTCAACTACTTGTTGCCCGCCCGCTAACTTAATTTCACCACTAATGCGGTTGGCAACCGACAAAATCATTTCATCATTGCGAAAGGTTGTTGGAAGGGAGAACTGGGCTTTGCCCACTTGATCAGAATTCTTAGGAAAATAGGTAGCAAAAGATGCCATGGTGCCGGCGGAGGCTCCGCGCCAGGTATAAATGGCTTGCGATGGGTCTCCCACAGCCATTACAGGATGACCACCCCCATAGAGGGAAGAAAGCATGCGCACCTGTGATTGCGAGGTGTCTTGATACTCATCGAGCAGAACTACTTTGTACTTACCGCGCTCTAACACACCAACATCCTCAAAGTTCTGAGCGATATCTGCAGCTAGTGACATCTGATCATCAAAGGAGAACTCTCCCGCGGCTTTGCGTCTTTGCATAAAGGTTTCAACCATAGGAAGAAGTGAGTTTCTCTGACGCATCGCTTTAGCAACATCTCGTACTTCAGCGTTACTGCTTCCAGTAAGATTTTGCAAAGAAGCTAAAACTTCATAACCAATGCGTTCAATATCTTCAGCCTTCACTTGATGTTCCAGCATTAATTTAGATAGTCCCAACAAATCTTTGATGACAGTACTGACTGCACTTTGATTGCGATATGAATCATCTGACCAGTTGCGCACAACATCAGATGCAATCTGCCAAATCGCAGCCTCTCCCAATGGCTCTACATCTGCATCAATGCCATAGCGAATTGCATGTTCACTCAGGAGCTTGCCTGCATAGGAGTGATAGGTAGTCACAGATGTAGAAGTAATGTGTTTGAAGTCATTATCGGCAGCTAATTGACGCAAGCGTTTTCGAATACGAACAGAAAGTTCTCCTGCAGCTTTGCGCGTGAAAGTAAGACCCAGGATTTGATCAGGTGTGACAAAGCCATTAGCTACTAAATACAACACACGATTAGACATCGTTTCAGTCTTACCTGAACCCGCACCAGCAATTACAACTGAAGGCTCTAGTGGACTACTAATAATTTCAGATTGATATGGTGTTACAGGCTTTAGATTAAGTCTTGCAACTATATCTTCCGGTGAATATTTAGCTACTCGCTCCATGTTTGTAAATGTCACTGCTCAATCACCGTCCGTCCATCACTTTGGACAGGGCAAGATGTGCGCACTGGGCAGCCTTTACAGCGCTTATTTACTGTGGCAAAGAAAGTTGCAGCCCCCATGCCATCGGCAATCTCATTTAATTTCTCTTTTGTCGCCTCAACATCAATAACATGTTGCGCTCTAAGAGTTGCACCTGCGGTGCTTGTGCCCAGATACACCAGTTCTGCACCAGCACTGACATTGCCTTGAGCAAAGCCACCTTCGGCAATTCCCACTTGGTAACTTGCTAACTGCAGATTCTCTTTTGCATCCTTAAGTGAAATAGCCGTTCCACTAGTTTTGAAATCAATAATAAAAAGAGACCCATCGGCTTCAACTTCTAATCGATCCACACTTCCTCGAATTCGAGCACGACCTAACTTGACATCAAATCTAATTTCAGCATCCACAACTTTACGTTTAGATTCATTGTGGTAGGTGACAAACTTTTCAAGCATTGTCACAGCTCTTTCAAGATGTGAAGCACTGACCCAGCCAGACTCTGGATCTATGAGCTTCCATGAACTCTCTAGATTTGCAATCAAATCTTGCTTAGATGTTCCTGGCTCTTGAACCATCTTGGCAGCAAATGCGTGAATGGCAGAACCCAAAACTTGTGCAGTGCTATCACCATCGGTTCCACCATTATTTTGCAGGAACCATTTGACCCCACACTCAACAAATGATTCAGCCCCACTTGGAGAGACGACAACTTCCAAATCAGGGTCAATGACTGGAGTATCTGTACTCAGTGGCAGCGATCCAATCCAGTTGGCAGGATCTGCCAAATAGATTCCTTCAGCTGCCATAACCTTTAACAGGGAAGCCGCTTCTTTCCCATTTTCGCCATCTAGTTGGCTGCGAAGTTCTGCTACCAGGGCAGGTGGCGTAATTGGCCTTGGTACTTTGGTTAAAACTGGCTCTAAATCTTTATCAATCTTTTTTACTAGAACTTCAACAGATTCAAAGAACGCTGAAGGCTCTTCATCTTCTGTCTGTACGGCAGTGACAAATAATGATTGTTTGGCGCGGGTTAGCGCCACATGAAACAAGCGCTCTTCATCTTGTAATAGACCGCTGGCTGCAATGACATCTAGCTGATCGCGGGCAATATCAGGGTTGCGCTTGCGCTCAACTAAACGCTCTGCGCCAAGTAATGAGGAGCGTTGCTTAAGGTTTGGCCACACACCTTCTTGTAATCCTGCAATTGCAACTAAATCCCACTCACGTCCCTTAGCACTGTGCACGGTAAGGATTTCTACGAAATCAGCTCGCACACCTTTAGCCGTAATTACATCGCCAGCGATATCTTCCGTTGCAATCTCAGCAATGAAGGCCCCTGGACCAGAGAGTGGGAAGCGCTCTGAATATCTAGCCGCGCTTTCAAACAACTGCATCATTGCATCAAGGTCACGATCTGCTGCAGCCCCACGAACCCCAGGACGCAACGCTTGATTGCGCCACGTGCTAGCTAATTTCGCTCCATCACTTGTAACTGCGTTATCCCAAATTGCCCACAGCAATTCATCGGCCGTTGCTTTCTTATTTCTAGCAACTGCTCGAGCTTTCTCAAGTAGCCCATGCACGCGCACAATCTCAGCTGCGCCTTCAATAAACAACTCACCGGAATCAAGGGCGGCAATGAGCAGCTGTGTTCCCGTGCGATCATCACCATCTGGGCGTGCAGCAATGAACGCTCTTCGAATTCGACGCAATGAAATTGAATCTGCCCCGCCAAATTCACTCATCAGCAGACGCTCAGCAGTATCAAAGTTAAGCAGTTGTTGTTTTAATGCAACGCGGGCTAAAAGCAAGAAAGGTGCAATTGCGGGATTGCCAGCTAGCGCTTGTAGTTCAGATGCAACGGGAATGCCAACTTGTGAAAAAGCTCGTCGCAGCGATGATGCTTGTATTCCAGGGCTGCGCAAAATAACTGCCATGTTGTTATAAGAAATACCCTCACGCAGATGCGCACTACGGAACTGGTGGGCGATAAAGGCTGCCTCTTCTGCCCCTGATCTAAAGCGGTGGACCTGCATTTGGCCCTTATTTTCACTGCCACAGCTGCGTTTGCGCGTGGTCTGAGAACCCTTCATACTCAATGCAAAGCTCAATCCCACATCAAAGATACTTGCTGAGTTTCTAAAGCCTGTGTTTAAAACAATCTCTTTCACTCGATAAGGATCAAGGGCAGCAGATAAGCCATCAGGATCTGCTCCGCGAAAGCGACCAACTGCAGAGTCTGCATCAGCAGCGATGATGACATCCTCACCGGTGAGCATGGCCAGCAGTGCGCGCTGAGCTGGATCTGATTCCTGAAACTCATCAACCATGATTGTCGTAAAGCGTGCTCGCAGAGCAAAGAGAACATCTGGGTTATTGTGAAGATGAATGGCAGCTCGTGAGACTAATTCTGATGGGTCAATGCGCAGCTTTGCATCGGTTGCACTGATTTCTCGCATCACCATTGAATTTAAATAACGTTTCCAAAACTTTGCTGCAGCTGCCCAATACTTCTCGCCTTCACTTACTCCAAGCTTTTCTAAGCCATCAGGAGAAATACCTCGCTCTGATCCACGCAAGATTAAATCGCGAAGCTCACGGGCAAAACCATTAGTGGTGAGCGCAGCATGTAAATCTTCTGGCCATTCTTTATAGCCATCTGCAATATCTCCTTGCAAAAGCTCTTTGATATAACTCTCTTGCTCTGGACCACTGAGCAGAATGGGTTCAGGATCATCCTTTGCTTTCATCTTGATTATTGAAAAAGCTAGTGAGTGAAATGTTTTAGCTAAAGGCTCAAACATAGTTTTAGTCGTGCGAAGTGCGATGGCATCACGTAATTCAGAGGCGCGCTCACGACCAAAGGTAAGAAGCAGAATTGAATCTGGATTTTGGCCTTGTGCAATACGCGATAGCGCAGCTTCAATTAAAACCGTTGTTTTGCCAGTGCCAGGTCCACCGTGAATTACTAATGGGGATCCGCGATGTGTAACTGCGCTTTTTTGATCAGGTGAAAGCGTAGGTATGGTTCGAGGAGCGCTAGGTGCAAGGAAGGAAAAAGGCGCTTTACTCATAGTGAGAATTCAACCCTAGAGGGCTGACGAAACTGGGCTTAAGCGTTCAGGTTCGCCTTCTTCTGACGCGCAGTAGTACGGGCACGCTCGGCACCATCTAGAACAACCTTGCGGATGCGAACTACAGCTGGCGTAACTTCAACGCACTCATCTTCACGGCAGAACTCAAGAGCACCTTCCATGTTGAGCTTCTTAGGCGGAATCAATCGCTCTGATTCATCTGTGCCTGATGCACGCATGTTTGTCAATTTTTTCTCACGAACACAGTTCACATCCATGTCATCTGAACGAGAGTTCTCGCCAATAACCATACCTTCATAGACTTCATCGCCTGGCTCAACAAATATTGTTCCGCGATCTTGTGTTCCATAGAGTGCGTAAGAAGTAACTGTTCCCATACGGTCTGAAACAAGTGAACCTGTTCCACGTGTGCGGATATCGCCATACCAAGGCTCGTAACCATCAAATACGTGATGGAGTAATCCAGTTCCACGAGTTTCAGTTAAGAACTCAGTTCTAAATCCAATAAGTCCACGAGAAGGAACCTTGTAGTCAAGGCGGATCCAACCGGTTCCATGGTTAACCATTTGTTCCATACGGCCCTTACGAAGTGCCATCAACTGTGTAAGAACACCTAAGTACTCTTCAGGTGCATCAATAGTTAAGCGCTCCATCGGTTCGTGGATCTTTCCATCAATCTTCTTGATAACTACCTGTGGCTTACCAACAGTGAGTTCAAAACCTTCGCGCTTCATGATTTCAACAAGAACAGCAAGCTGGAGTTCTCCGCGGCCTTGAACTTCCCATGTATCTGGACGCTCTGTGTTTAACACGCGCAATGAAACATTACCCACTAGCTCTGCATCCAGGCGGCCCTTAACTTGGCGTGCTGTCAGCAGTTTTCCACTCTTGCCTGCAAGAGGAGAAGTATTGATACCAATAGTCATAGAAATTGATGGTTCATCAACGATGATTAACGGCAATGCATGTGGATTTTCTAGATCTGCAAGGGTTTCACCCAAAGTAATTGTTTCAATACCTGCCACAGCGATGATGTCACCTGGGTGAGCCTCTAGCGCTGGAACACGATCGAGTGCTTCAGTAATCAAAAGCTCTGAAACCTTCACGCGCTCGGTAGTTCCATCAGTCTTAATCCAAGTAACTGTTTGACCCTTTTTAATAACACCTTCGCGCACGCGGCATAACGCCAAACGTCCAAGAAATGGTGAGGAGTCAAGGTTTGTTACATGTGCCTGAAGTGGGGCACCTTCGTGATAAACAGGTGCTGGAATTGCAGAGAAGATGGTGTCGAATAAAACATCCAGGTTTTCCTCCTCTGGCATTCCACCATCTGCTGGACGCTTAAGTGATGCACGACCAGCTTTAGCTGATGCATAGACAACTGGGAATTCAATCTGTGATTCTGTTGCATCTAGATCTAAGAACAATTCATATGCTTCATCAACAACTTCAGCAATACGTGAATCAGGACGATCAACCTTGTTGATTAACAAGATAACTGGCAAGTTCTTCTCTAGCGCTTTGCGCAAAACGAAACGGGTTTGTGGAAGTGGACCTTCTGATGCATCCACTAGCAAAATAACGCCATCCACCATTTCAAGTCCACGTTCAACTTCGCCACCAAAATCTGCGTGGCCTGGTGTATCAATAATGTTAACGATCGTGTCACCGCGCTTAACAGCAGTGTTCTTAGCAAGAATCGTAATTCCCTTTTCGCGCTCTAGATCCATTGAATCCATCATGCGATCTTGGCTATCGTCTTGCTTCTTATAGGCAGCAAAAGCACCTGACTGCCACAACATCGCATCAACAAGAGTGGTCTTGCCGTGGTCTACGTGAGCAATGATCGCAACGTTACGAAGGTCTTCGCGACGCTTCTCTGGCAGGCCTTTAAGGTGCTCTTGTTTTTTCGACATTGAGGACAAACTCCATAAATAAGGGCACTTACGTGCGAAGTGCAGGGCGTCAGTCTATCAGTGCCTATTGATCACAATTGCCTTCAAAATCAGCGCAGCAATCTTGCAATTACACGTTGAAACGGAATTCGACGACGTCACCATCATGCATGACGTAATCCTTACCTTCCATACGCACTTTGCCAGCAGATTTTGCATCGGCCATTGAGCCGTATGCCATCAAATCATCGAAGGAAACGATCTCAGCCTTAATAAATCCTTTTTC
>SXYM01000084.1 GCA_005789205.1 Actinomycetota bacterium
AACAGCATGCTAAAGATTGAAAAGTACTCGCCTCTGTAATCAATCAATATAAAAGGAAGCGTCTTTTTGCTTAATTCGCTGATGAGCATTAATGGATATAGCAAATCATTCCAACATATAACAAAGAGGAAGATACCCGTTGCACCCATTGCAGGGCGACATAACGGAAGTGCAATAGATCGAAAGATACGCCAATGGCCTGCCCCATCGATACTCGCCGCCTCAAACATTTCGCGTGATAAATCTTTAAAGAAAGCACTCAGAATAAAGATTGATATCGGAAGGGTGAGTGCAATGTTGACAAGTACTAAACCAGTAAGTGAGTTATTTAGGTTGAGTTTTACGAAAAGTACATAAATTGGAATGATGTTTACTTGCCCTGGAATAGCCAGTCCAAGGGTAAAGAGAAAGAAGAGAACTTTTCCCGAAATTGTTATTGATCTTGCGATTGCATAAGCCGCCATGCTCGCCAAGATTAAGGTGATGAACACAGAAAAAACAGCGACAATAACACTGTTTTTAAAGGGAGTGATTAAACCACCAGAATCAAAGAGTGTTCGGAAGTTATCCAATGTCCAGTTTTTTGGAAGTGCCAAAGGAGTTGAGTAGATTTCTGCATCTGTTTTGAATGTACCTAATACAACAATTGAGCATGGAATGAGAACAATAAATGCAAATGCTGTTAACAGGAAATTCTTAGTCGATTTGTACAGCATTATTTATCCCCGTAATTCACTCGTAGAGTGCGTCTTTGAAGCCAAGTAATCAATAAAACTGTGACCACAAGTAAGACAGATTGGGCAGATGCGTAACCAAATTTATAACTGGCAAAAGCCGTGTTGTAGATCAAGGTTACAAGCACATCGGAGGCATTATTTGGTCCACCCTGTGTCATTGCATAGACCAAATCAAAAGCTCTAAAACTTTGAATGGTTGTGTATGCAACAACAACTGCCGTTGTTGGTAATGCCATAGGCCACGTTATATTCTTGAATTGCTGCCAACGAGAGGCACCATCAACCTCAGCGGCTTCATAAAGTTCAGCTGGAATTTGCTGTAAACCAGCAACATAAATAACAACCATTTGTCCGGTGTGGAACCAGACTTGAGTAATAGCGATTGCATAAAGGGCGTATCGACCATCTCCCAACCAATTTATGCCTGGCTCATCCATGATTCCAATCGATTTTGCTGTTGCATTAATCAGACCATAATTAGGGTTGTACAAGAACAACCAAATTAAGCCGACAGATACTGATGAAAGAATCGTTGGAAAGAAATATACAACACGAAGAAATATTGTAGTTTTTGTATTTTTGAGTAAAAATGTTGCAAATAAAAGAGAAAAAGAAGTTTGTAAAACGACAACTACAAAAGCAAATTTAAAGTTATTTCCAAGAACTTTTAAGAAAAGGTCATCATTAGTTGCCAAATACGTAAAATTTCGTGCACCGATGAATTCTGGAGGTAAAACTCCATCCCATCGTTTTGTGGAATTCCAAAGATTAGAAATTGATGGGTATAGATATAAAAAGGAATAGATTGCAAATGCGGGTAATGCCATCAAGACTAAAACTTTAGAGTCGAAGAATTTTGCTTTTGCCTTTTTTGGGTGACCAGAACCAGCCCCACCGCTTGGAGCGGTGGGGCTGGTCTGGTTATCAACTAGTGCGTTAATTAAGCACCCAAGCCTTGCTTAATGATCTTTGATGTGTCTGCGAGTGTCTTGGTGATATCTGCACCACCGACAATTGCAATCAAAGCGTCTTCAAGCTTGTCACGTACTACACCTTGGTTTAGGAACAAGAAGCGTGGTGCTAGAAGAAGCTTCTTACCCATGATGTCTGATGTATTCAATAGGTCAGCGTTGGCTGTGTAGTCAACATTGATTACTGAAACGTGTTGTGAAGTTCCAACTGCGTATTCCTGAGCAATTGGAGCAGTAGCCAAGAATGAAATGAATGCATTGGCAATCTTCTGATCTGTTGATGATGCCTTCGCATTTACACTCAGAATGAAGGTGTTGTTTGTGATTCCTTCATAGTATGGCTTTGCATCTGTAGTGATGAGACCCATAATTTTCATCTTTCCCTTCATATCTGGATTGAGTTTTGTTACTGAGCTCATTCCAAATGTTCCAGTTGGATAAATAGCAGCCTTACCAGCAGCAAAGTCAGCTGGGGCAACAGTGTCGGTGTATCCAGTTGCATTTGCTGGGAAGCAACCTGCATCAGCCATCTGCCTGTACTGCTTAGCAATATTTGTGAACCAATCGATTGTCAGATCAGCACGACCCTTATCGATATCAGTTGCATTCTTCAAAACTGTTGCATACGGAGCAGAGTTCATCATGAATGAATTGAGGATTTGACCTGCGTTACCGCGAGTAGCACCTGGCCATGCAAATGGGATGTATCCCGCTGCTTTAGCTGTCTTACAGAATGCAAGTGTCTGTGTCCAAGTTGTTGGCACTTTCCAACCATTCTTGGCAAATAGCTCTGCATTGTAAATTGGATTATTAAATAGTGACTGGTATGGCAGACCGTAGATCTTGCCATCAACAGTTCCTGGTGTAAGAGCACTTTGGATGAAGTTCTGCTTTGCATAACGCTGAGAAGATAGATCCTTCAACAGGCCAGCTTTCATGAAGTTATCGAACTGTCCACCACGCATTGTTACAAAAGCAGCAGCTTTTGGATTTGCGCTAATTTTTGTTAACGCCAAGTTGCCATAGTCACCAGAAGTCATAATTACCTGATTGACTTTTGTGCCCGGATGTTTAGCCTCGAACTTATCGATGATGCTTTGTAGAACTGCCTTATCTTCTCCACGCCAGTGATGGAACTCAATAGTTCCCTTTGGTGGAGTAAGTGAAGCGACTGGTGCTGCATAAGAGCCACCAAGACGAACACGTTGCCAAGTTAGCTTTCCACTTGAGCTTTCAGCACAAATGAGTGAAGTTGTCTTTTGTCCTGTGCTTACACCTTCTGTGGTACATACCTTGCCGAAAGTTGGAACTTCGGCTGCGTTTGCAACTGCAAGTGGAGTAATAACAAGTGCCGCAGCAACTGTTGCAACTACACCAGCACGGAGTGAAGCAAAGGCTTTATGTCCTTTAGTTTTCATTTTTATCCTTGCTTTAGAGGGTTTGTTGTTGTTTACCATTCTGTGAGGGGTATCCCTAACTTTTTTGCCAATTGACGAATACCTGGTCGCACATCGATCCATGAAATGACCAAGTGGTGCGGATATCCGCCAGTGACGATTCCATTCACTAAAGCAGCTGCATCAGGATCAGTGATGACAGTTGCTGTATTGCCTTGGAAGTGATTGGGAGCAGGGATTGATTCCCCTCGGCTCACAACCATGCGTAAACCCGTGCTATTGCTCGGATCTACATCCCGATCAATACGAAACAGAGTTACTGGTCCGGTCTTGAGCGGAAAATTACCTGCAACGCCTAATTTGCGATTGCAGTGGGTTGATTGGGTGGCATTAGTTGGATCTGCTGCAAGCTTTGTTGCCGCTGAGCCACAGTGCCATAAACGAACTAAACCTTGTGATGCATCTAGATCAACGATATCGACCAAGTAGTTTTCATCTGAGCCCAATGATTCACAGACCATCATGGTTACTGCGCCTAATACATCGCGCTCACATGTTGTGACCGTTCCACGATCTGAAAGGCGACCCAGAGATGAACAAATACACGCACCTAAATCAGTTGGAAATTCTGGCCAGCAGCGAATAGCAATCGCATCTAAAACTTCTTCTTTGCTCCACTCATCGAGTGCGACTTCCACACCATAAACTTTCTTTGCTTCTTCCACATTAACTGCAGCTAATGATGGCTGAGCAGCAACTGCGTTGGCATAGGCGAGTTCGCGAGCCTCTTGTTTTACCTCTGAAATTCTTCCAAAAGCATCATCAATGGTGATTTGGCGAATATCCAAACCGAAAGTAGAAAATATCTGCTTTGCATCATAAATGCATGGTGTGAAACCAATAGGTGCATCCCCAACTGCGCCAATCTTTTTACCACGCAGCCATTCCAAAGCTTTTTGTGCATCTGCTTCAGATCCAAACTCACCAGTGACAGTTTTTGGTGAAAATGCCTGCGGAAGTTTTCCTGCGAGCGCATCCTTAATTGCAGCGATTACTTGTGGTTCATCAGCATTGCCATGAATGTGGCGAATAGATTGTCCAGCGTTCATTAATGCATGTGCTGCCAGGTTCACGCCACACATTGAATTTAATTTAAGGCGATCACCAACTGCTCCAGGTTCGCGCATAGACCAACCCAGCACAGGGCCTTTAACTTTTCCAAGCAGTTCTACGGCTGGAGATGCATCTGAGAACGAGGCCATGAACAAGATATGCAGGTCAGCGTGTGGAAGTTGAACTGCTGCAACATCATCTACTGTCATTACTAACTCAGATGGTCCGACCACAGTGGCACCGAGCTCTTTGAGTAATGCTCGTGCGCTATCGAAATTTGCTTGGGCACATGCGAGGTCAAAGGTTGGGCGCGCGAGTGCGACGAGAGCAACGGTGCTCATTAAACCTCCAGTGGTAAGACCTCTTGGCAGAGCGTGCCACTGGAGTGGGTGCGAGTCAATGCCAGATAGCTGATTTTGCGCCTTGTTATAGGACTGTGATGATCTTTAAGGGGTGAGTAAAAATGGTCTGGTCCGACCATTGACCTCAAAAGAGGGCCAATCAGGGTCCATCGAGAGGATTTTCACGCCTGAGTTCGTAGCAAGAATGGTGTCTTCAGCTTTAAAGCCTTTACCTGTTGGATTCCATGCAATCGGCTGATTATTAGCAATTAAACGCGCACTGCCCGTATTTGCTGGCCAATCACGAGGCAAGAAACCAGTTGGACCTCCTTGGTGATGCTTAACCCATTCATCGCCATCAAAACCATTGGCTGGATAAGCAGCAATGGCTGCATTAACGGGATCTGAAAAGGGCTTGCCCACAACGGTGGCATCAAGCATCGCTGCTTCAACTTTAAAGATTGCCTCATAATCTTTTGCCATCGCATCTGAGATTGGTTCAAAACTCACAATGCGAGTAATGGAGGAAATTAATCCTTTGCGCTTAGCACAAATCGATGCAGATACCCGATCTCCAACAACTGCATCAGTTGGTAGTGGATGTCTAAATTTATGCACACGTTCTTGGCCTGCAACTCCTAAAAATGCAATCTCAAGATCTGCTTGCCAGAGTGCATGTGTGATCAAACCAGCAACATCTATTTCACGATCACTGCTCACAACCTGCTTCATTGCATTTCCTAAAGCAATAGCCGCATCTGAACAAATTTCTTTATAGCGCGCGACATCTGACTCAATAAGTGATGCCCTAATAATCTCAATCTCTGCTGCCAAATCAATTCGATCTACGCCAGGTTGATCACATCCTACTTTTGCACCAGTGGGAAGTTGTGGGTCACGACTTTCTGACCACTTAATCGCCTTGACTATCACTTCACTAGGAAACTCTTCTGCACTTAAACGCGGAGCCTCTACGACATTTGTTATTGCAGTGGCAGAGCCCTGAGTGATGATGAGATCAAAACACGCTGCATCAATTGTTGTTGGGACATGAGCCCGACCTGCTATTGCCCAGGCTAAGTTGGGGTTACGGCGCAATACAACGGCATCAAGACCTTTCGCTTTCATGAGATCGCGAATTGGCTGAATTCGTTGATTAAATACGCTCATAGAATCAAGTCTATTGCCCATTGTTGTTTAACCACTTCAAATGCAGGAGGCACAGAAGACTCAGATTGGACAGCGCTTGCCGCCCACTTCGCTGCAATCTCAAGTGATTGAGTAGTACTTAACTCATGGGCAATTCCGGCTAAATAACCCGCAATGAATGCATCTCCAGCACCAGTTGTGTCCTTAACTTCCACGTCATATGAACGCTGTCGGATTTCGTTGCCACCACTGTATAAAACTGCGCCTTGCCTGCCATCGGTTAACACAATTGTTGCGAATCGATCTAGATGATCAAGTGGATTTATCTCGACTGGGAGATCATTGCGGGATCCAATTGCTAAATCTGCGTGCGTCACAGAGGAGTCGGCTAAAGCTCCAGCTCCTACAACTGTAAAACATCTGGCAACTTGAGCTCGCAGAAGATCTGCTAGAAACTCTTCCCGCCATAAAACAAAAGCAACAATCTCGCCGGCTTTAAATGGAACTTTATCCATTCGCAGCTCTCGTAGATGGGGAGTTGTCATAGAAATAATTGTGCGTTCTGAATTATCATCTACTAAAACTAATGCGTGGTTAGTTTTATCGTCAAAGTGAGTGATTATCAAATCTTTAATTTGGCTTTGCTCTAAGACTTTTATGAGCTGCTTGCCAATTTCATCATTGCCGAGGTAACTCACAAACCCAGTCTCAACAGATGCAGTACAAAGCCCGAGAGCAACATTTGCTGAAGTTCCGCCAATTCGTTCTTCAGTTCGAACTGAGTTCATAAAGGATCCTGGAGTAGGAAAATTATTGAGATAGACAACGGTATCTAGGGCGATTGGACCTTGTACCCAAACTTTCTTAGCCATAAACTCGCTCTAGCATTTCTGTGCACTCACGGAGATCACTTTCTATCTCTGACCACTGAACATCATCTAACCAAGGGATGGAATAGAAATCACTTTTTTCTGGCCAACGCGTGGCAAATAGAGCACCAGCCAATGCGGCCACAGTGTCTGTGTCGCCACCTATAGAGCATGCTAAGGCAAATGCTTCAGCGCAGTTATTAGCCTTTTTTACAACCCATACAACTGCTTGCAAAGTTTCAAGTGGATCAAGTGAAATACCAGCAGTTGGTGGAATCCAATCTGGATAATCTGGAAACTCTTCGCCAGCAAACAAGCCAGCAGCAATTTGTGCACACTCAATGGCTTTGGGTGAATAATGTGTCACTTCAGCTAAGGCCTTAATCCACTCATTGCGGTTATCTTTTATATACAGCCCACATAAAGCGGTGCGCATTAGTGCGCCGTTGGTTTCTCCAATAACGCCACGCTCTCCAACTTTGACCTCAAGGCCAAGTGCAGTGCGGGTTGTTGGACCTAAGCCCCGTAATCGAGGAATTGCAGCTCGTAATTCTTCTAGAAATAACGCGGCAGCATCGGCAGGAGTTTTTTGATTTAGGGATTTAATCGTCAGAATAGAAAGCAATGTGTCATCACTTACTCCACCAATTGGCCAACCTTCTTTAGATAACAAAACCTGTGGAATCTCTTTTGGGGTTTCATCGAGAAATTCGTAATACACACCAAATGCATCTCCTGCGGCATAAGCAAGCAGTGGAACAGCTGCTTTCGGTAGTGAATTCACTACAACCTTCCAGCTTGGTGCACGCGCTTTAAGAACTCTTG
>SXYM01000085.1 GCA_005789205.1 Actinomycetota bacterium
ATCAAACTCTCCATAGAAAGTTTTATCTGGCGTACAGACAAACAAACTAACGTTTATTTTGTCTTATTACCAAAGGAAATCAACGGGTATAACTTTTAACGGTCATACCTCATTGAAGTATTTATTTGCCGTGGATATCTATCAAAGCAGTGTAAAACACTGGTTTTTTGCTATTAAAAGCATGACAAATAGAGCCACATATTGGCATTGACTTATTAGCACGCTGTTGAGTTCTCAAGGTACGGATGCGCACTGAATCCCAGGATTTCTCCTGTTTTTCAGGGCAGACCGCCAAACCTAGTGCATACACGCAGGCACGGTCAAACCGCGCCAAATGGAGCTCTAGGTCGGGGAATCAATGCTGTTCGGCCTCAATCGTCCGTTTCACAGCAAGGGGCAAAGTATAACCCCCAAACCCAGGGGGGTCAAATCGGGATTTCCGGAGTTTTTCGACTGCTTCTGGTGTATCAAAAAACGTTGGCCCGCTAGCGTTTTAGCCGAAAGTGGGTGATTTTTAAGTCAACTCCACGGCAGCTAAATCGCGCTTGCCTTTTCGCAAAACCGCATATTTACCGCATAAAAAATCAGATTTTTGAGGTGCAAAATCCTCTCCAGAGATTTTTTCATTATTGAGATATGCACCACCTTCTTTAACAATACGGCGCGCTGCTGATTTCGAATCAACAACACCGGTTGCTGCTAAGAGATCGACCCATGTGGGAATGGCTTCATTTTTTGACACAGTAGTACGTGGCAGTTCAGCAAGTGCACCCGCCAATGTTTCCTCATCCAGTTCTTTCAGATCCCCTTGACCAAATAACGCCTTTGCAGCTGCTTCCACTCGATCAGTTGTTGCTTGTGAATGCACGAGTGCAGTTAATTCGCGGGCGAGGGCGCGATGGGCTTCGCGCAAACCAGGATTTTCCTTATGTGCATTTTCAAGAGCCGTAATTTCCTCATGAGATTTAAAAGAAAAGACCTTAAGAAAGTTGATGACATCTTTATCATCGGTGTTTAACCAGTACTGGAAAAAGGCATAAGGAGAGGTCATCGCAGGATCAAGCCAAACTGATCCCCCGGCGGTTTTACCAAACTTGGTTCCATCAGCTTTAGTCAACAGTGGCACGGTGAGTGCATGACCACTTCCCTGCTCAACGCGGCGAATCAGATCCAAGCCGGCAACAATATTGCCCCACTGATCTGAGCCACCTAATTGCAATGTGCAGTTATTGCGGCGGTAGAGTTCTAAAAAATCATAGGACTGTAAAACTTGGTAAGAAAACTCCGTGTATGAAATTCCTCCAGCTTCTAATCTGGCAGAAACAGAATCCTTGGAAAGCATCTGGTTGACACTAAAGTGCTTGCCTAAATCGCGTAAGAACTCAATTGCACTTAAGGGTGAAGTCCAATCAAGATTGTTAACCACAACGGCTTTGTTCTTAGCTTCACTAAAATCTAGGAAAGCGGAGACTTGCGTGCGGATGCGATTAACCCAGCCCTCAACAATTTCAGTGCTATTGAGTGTGCGCTCTTCATTCTTACCGCTGGGATCTCCCACTAATCCTGTAGCACCACCCACGAGGGCAATCGGTGTGTGACCAGCTAATTGGAAGCGTCGAAGAACAAGAAGAACTACGAGATTGCCGACGTGAAGTGATGGCGCAGTTGGATCAAAGCCCACATATAAAGTGATGGGTTTTTTCAACGATTCAAGCAAAGCCGCCTCATCGGTGGACTGTGCTAAAAGCCCACGCCAGCGCAGATCTTCTAGAAGGTTCATGCGCCCATCATCTCTGAAAAGGCCTTGGCCTTGTCGGCTATTTTCTTAGATTGCGTCGCATTTTCATTAAGTGCCCTCTTTATTTGTTCGGCCACTAACGCAGGCGCAGTTCCTCCAGCAGTTTTGCGTGAATTCAAAGCTCCAGCAACGTTGAGGACGTCTCTAACTCCCCCATCTAGGGACGGATGGAAAGTTTTCAGTTCATCATCGCTGAGTTCATGCAGCTGACGTGCACTTTTTTCACACAACGCAACACATTTTCCAGCAGATTCATGTGCAGAAGCAAAAGGGACATTTTTTCGAACTAAATAATCTGCAATTTCTGTAGCAAGAGAGAATCCAGTAGGTGCTGAAAGTGCCATTTTTTCACGATCGAAATTCGTTGTTGCAACCATGCCCGTTACTGCTGGCAACGTCAAGAGCAAAGTGTCAAGACTGTCAAAGAAGGGTTCTTTATCCTCTTGTAAATCGCGGTTATAAGCAAAAGGTAATCCCTTAAGCATTGTCATCACTGAAACAAGGTTGCCAATCAAGCGCCCGGACTTGCCCCGTGCGAGTTCTGCCATGTCGGGATTTTTCTTCTGGGGCATAATCGATGATCCAGTTGAGTACTCATCGGCAACTTTGGCCCAGGCAAACTCTGTCGATGCCCATAAAGTCCATTCTTCTCCGATTCGAGATAAGTGCAAACCTATTGTTGCGCAAATGAATAACGCCTCTGCAACATAATCGCGATCACTGACGGCATCAATGCTGTTGGCAAAACTAGAATCAAAACCAAGCTCTCTTGCAGTGCCTACTGGATCCAATGGAAGTGAGGATCCTGCAAGTGCGCCTGCCCCAAGTGAGCTCACTGATGTGCGCTTTAACCAGTCGTTAATCCGATCAAGATCTCGTGCAAAAGCATGTGCATGCTTAGCTAATTCATGTCCAAATGAAACGGGCTGTGCATGTTGTATATGAGTAAAACCGGGAGCACTGTCGTTGACATACTCACTAGCCTTGTTCAAAATTGCACTATTCAGGGAAGTAATCAATGAGGCAACTTCCAACATGTGATCGATGGCAAAAAGACGAAGATCCGTAGTGACTTGATCATTGCGAGAGCGCCCAGCACGAAGAGCTCCCCCAACTACGCCCAGTTTGGCAGTTAGCCCGCGTTCTAAGGCGCTATGAACATCTTCATCATCTGCTTGGGCTACGAATGAGCCCTTTGATACCTCAACCCCCAATTCTTTGAGAGCACCTCGAATCGATGCAGCATCCACTTTTGAAACTAATTTACTTGACTCCAATACAGATAAGTGCGCCAAAGATGAGCGAATGTCATAAGGAGCTAAACGCCAATCAAAGTGGGCACTGCGAGAGAGTGCAAAGACGGCATCAGCTGGGCCATCACTAAAGCGTGCCCCCCAGAGCGCCATTTACTTTCTCCCATTCTTAGTTGCTGCGTAAGCAAGTAATTCTTTCGCTAATTGCGCTCCACCTGTTGCTTTCTTGGACACAAGGATAATCGTGTCGTCGCCTGCAATCGTGCCAATAACACCTGTGAGATTGGCGTGGTCAAGTGAACTAGCAACGAACTGAGCAGCTCCTGGTGGTGTGTGAATGACGGCCAAGTTGGCGCTGTGATCAACGGAGAGGATTAACTTTGATGGGACGGGATTGATACGAGTAAGAGCATCATCTGAGGACTCTCTAATTTGGTACACAGATTCACCATCTCGACCACGTCCACGAACCGCACCAATTTCTTCGAGGTCTCTACTAGCTGTTGCCTGAGTAACTCGATATCCGGTTTTCTTGAGTGCCATAACTAAATCAGACTGCGAGTGAATGACTCCAGATTGAATGAGCGCGATGGCCTTTGCTCTGCGCGCAGATACATTTGTTGCATTACTTGCCATCACTGATCACCTTTCTAAAAATGGATACAAATTTCACCAGCTGCATCTGAGAGACAATGAGGGCGGGTGCAATACGAATCGTTGACTCATTGGCTGCATTTACTAAAACCCCAGCCTTTGCCATCTTGGCCGCAAAATCTTTTGCAATAGGTGAATCCAACTCAATTCCAATAAGCAAACCAGCTCCACGCACTTCCTTCACTCCTTCAATTACTGCTAGCTCAGTTAAGAGAAATTCATGATGCAGAACACCCTTTTCAATCAGTTTCTCTTTTTCAATGACTGCGATCGCTGCAAGACCCGCAGCCGTAGTTACTGGGTTGCCACCAAAAGTTGTGCCGTGATCTCCGGCTTCAAACAGTGATGCTGCTTTTCCGAGTGCGATCATCGCCCCTAATGGCAATCCACCGCCTAGACCCTTTGCCAACGTAATCACATCAGGCTTTATCCCTGAGTACTCATATCCAAACCAATCACCTGTGCGACCCAGACCAGTTTGCACAGCATCAATTGCTAACAACACGCCATACCTATCGCAGAGTTCTCTCACCTGTGCCAAGTAATCAACTGGGGGAATAATTACCCCAGCTTCACCCATGATTGGCTCCAGAATCACCATGGCAGTCTTTTTTGAAATTGCACGACGCATTGCTTCGATATCGCCATAGGCAACATGCTTAACACCTTTTACCAATGGCAAGAATGGTTCGCGCTTTGCTGGTTGTCCGGTTAGTGAGAGTGCACCCATTGTTCTACCGTGGAAAGCACCTTGCGCAGCAATAATTCGACTACGTCCCGTGCGACGAGAAAGCTTTAATGCCGCCTCATTGGCTTCAGCACCAGATTGGCAGAAGAAAACACGTGCGCTCTTATCGCCGCTCATTTCAATGAGCTTTGCCGCTAACGCTAAAGCGTTTGGGTGGGCGTAGAAATTGCTCACATGGCTTAACTGTGCAATCTGTTTGCTAACCGCTTTTACGATAGCTGGATGGGCATGTCCCAAGATGCTAGTTGCAATTCCACCCAAGAAATCTAAGTACTGCTTTCCATCGGCATCAGTAACAACTATACCTTTGCCCTTCACAAGTGCAATCGATGGCACACCGTAATTATTCTGTGATGTGCTCTTCCATTGCTTTATGAGATCTGTATTTTTCATGCGATCACCAACGTTCCACCTTTGCTCAGCAATGCATCTGCAAAACTATGTGGATCAGTGCCATCAATAATTCGAACGGCCTTGGCACCACCTGCAACTGCATCTAGTGCGGCTTGAACTTTAGGTGCCATCCCTTCGGCAAACCCTGCCTTTATAGACTTTAGCTCGTTTGATGAAATGGATTCAATCAAAGATGACCTATCAGGCCAACTACGATAAATGCCAGCAACATCGGTCATAACGATTAATGCAGAAGCATCTAGCGCTCCAGCAATAGCTGCGGCAGCTAGATCAGCATTCACATTCAAACCAGCAGAGCCACCTTCATCACTACTAATGGGTGCGATGACTGGGACTATTCCCTTACTGACTAATCCTTTAATCGCCGAAACATCGACCCTGACAACATCACCCACGTGCCCAAGATCGGCATTACTTCCATCCACCAATGTAGTTTTCCGTCTCGCAATTAGAGTTGGCAGTGTGCGACCCGATAGGGCTTGAGCCTTAATGCCACCGGAAACGAGAACCTGTGCAACCTTGGGTCCGACTTCATTGGTAAGGACAGATTCCACAACTTCAAAAATCTCTGGTGTTGTATAGCGAAAGCCACCAACGAATGAACTTTCAATCCCCTTAGCTTTCAACGCCGCATCAATTTGAGGTCCACCGCCATGCACAACCACAACGGATTCACCTGTTGCTTGAGCAGCTGCAATTGCCTTGGCAAATGCGCCGTTTTCATCCCTCATGGCATGGCCACCGAATTTAACGACGATCATGTTGAATATGCCGAGTTCTCATGAACATAGTCATGTGAGAGATCATTAGTCATCACAGTTGCACTGGCATCGCCAACCTTTAGATCTATCACTATTTCTACCAAACGGTTACTGAAATCAACTTTGCTCTTATCGGCATCCGGTGCGCTATTTGTGCACACTTGAACACCATTAAGCGCGACATCAATGGTTAGCGCATCCATATGCGCATCTGCTGTGCCGACGGCGGCTAACACTCTGCCCCAGTTTGGGTCTCCACCGAATATTGCGGCTTTAAGTAAATTGTTGCGAGCACAAGCTCTGGCTACTTCGACAGCATCCTTTTCGCTCACTGCATTGTTGACCGTAATCGCAACTGATTTGGTAGAGCCTTCAGCATCTTCAATGAGTTGCGCCGCAAGTGACCCGCAAACCTTCATCAACAGAACTTCTAACTCTGAATCAGAGAGTGTTTGTCCCGATGCGCCCGATGCTAAAAAGAGCACGGTGTCATTAGTTGATGTACAACCATCTGAATCAATGCGGTTATATGTTCGATCAGTTACTTGTGCGAATATCTCAGACGCATTTGAACCCACAACCCCATCTGTCATTACAACCGAAAGCATGGTTGCTAAAGCCGGAGCTAACATTCCGGCACCCTTGGCAATGCCCGCCACTTGGACTGACCCTAAAGTTTCTTGCGCAATCTTTGGCACTGAATCTGTGGTCATGATGGCTTGTGCGCACTCCTGAAGTGAATCAGACTTGAGTGCTGTGGCAATAGATCTAATGCCCATTTCAATCTTTGTCATGGGTAGTAATTCACCAATAAGGCCAGTTGAACAGACAACCACTTCACCCGATGAAACGTCTAGTAACTCTCCAACTAACTCCGCTGTTGCATGAGTATCAGCAAATCCTTGAGGTCCGGTGCAGGCATTGGCTCCGCCCGAGTTGAGCACTACTGCTCTAACGATCTGATCTTTAACTACTTGCTTGCTCCAGATGACCGGTGCTGCAACCACTTTGTTTGACGTGAAAACCGCTGTACCGAAAAAGGACGGCCCTTTGTTTTCAATAAGCGTTAAATCAAGTGCCCCTGTGCTTTTTAGCCCTGCAGCACATGCAGCTCCTACAAAGCCTTGAGGTAGTTTCATGCGCCCAAGCCATCAGTTGATAGACCGGAACCTTCATGAAAACCAGTAATGATGTTTGCATTTTGTATTGCCTGACTTGCTGCGCCTTTTCCTAAATTATCCAAGGCAACACTGATGACTAGACGGTCAGTGTGTTCATCAATAGCAACTTGGATTTGAACCTTATTGGATCCAGTGACAGAACCTGTCTTAGGCATCTGACCAATAATTAACACATCCACGAAGTATTCTCCTGCGTAGTGTTTTGTAAAAAGGTCGTGTGCTTGTTTTGAATCTATGGGCTTGTTCAACTTGGCCGTAATGGTTGCCAGAATGCCACGAGGCATTGGTGCAAGTATTGGCGTGAAAGAGATCTTGACCGGTTTTTGCGCAATAGCTGAGACAGCCTGCTCGATCTCTGGTGTGTGTTGATGCACTCCGCCGAACTTATAGGAGGTCAGAGAGCCCATCACTTCACTTGCAATCAGATTAATCTTGGCGCCTCGACCCGCACCAGTTGTTCCAGATGCCGCAACGACAACAATGTCGCTGAGATCAACACAATTAACAGCAGGTGCTATACCTAAAATAATGGCGGTTGCGTAGCAACCAGGATTTGTAACTCTGCTTTCCTGCGCAATTGCCTGACGTTGTCCAGCACTCAGTTCTGGTAATCCATATACCCAAGCTCCGGCATGGGCTCCCCCATAGTATTTTTCCCAGGCAGATGCATCTTCTAATCTGTAATCCGCACCTAAGTCAACGATCTTTGCCGTAGATGGAATATTTGGAATGAGCGATGCTGATTCTCCATGTGGCAACGCAATAAAGACAAGTTCGATAACCGAAAAATCTATCTCTGAGACAGCCAAAAACTTCTCACCGCGGTAAGTTGTTAGGTGTGGATGAACGGATGTGACTAGCTCACCAGCATTCGAGTGAGCACTAATAGCCGTGACTTGAAAATGTGGATGCACTGCCAGTAAACGAAGGAGTTCTCCCCCGGCATACCCGCTTGCACCGATGACCGCTGTTTTCATGACCCTAGGATATCTGGAAGTTGATATTTATGCAAATACCTGCATATTTATGCGGTGCGAACTACTGCTCCGCACTTCTTGGCTGCCACAGATGTCGCTGCCTCACGCATCGCTGAAACCTCATCGCCAGTTAGCGTGCGATCAGGTGCTCTAAAGACCAAAGTGAAAGCTAGAGAGATCTTGCCATCGCCGATCTTGTCGTAGCGATCAAAGAGAGAAATCGATTCGAGTAAATCTCCAGCACCCTCGGTTAGGGCAGCCTGAACTTCGGCAGCAGTTACTTTCTCATCAACAATTAGCGCAACATCTTGCAACGCTGCAGGCATTGTTCCAACACGAGTTGGGCGTACGAGAGATGAATCTGGAAGTGCGCTTAGTCCAACAGCAAAAGCCACGCTTCGCTCAGGTAATCCGTATTTAGCGATAATTCGTGGGTGAAGCTCACCGGCGTGTGCCACTGCTTTGCCATCAACGATTAATTCTGCACATCGTCCTGGATGCCACGGTGCAAAATCAGAGCGCTTAATACTCCACTCAAGATTACAAAGTGCCAAAATGTCTTGGGCATATTCAATTGCATCGTGCCATGAATATGTGCGAGCTTTTCCTTGCCAATTCTCATTCTCTACTTTGCCGACGAGCAAACCAGCCACGTGATAAGCCTGTGGTGGAACGGAAGAAAAAATCTCTTCAATCTCTTTTTGGCTTGGTCGCTTGGACAAGTCAGGTGAAATTGCAGGTACTAATTTCTGAGCACTTCGGAAAATAGACCCCATTTCAAAGATTGCAAAATCTTTCGCCCCGCGGCTGATATTGCGCTGTGCAACCTCAATCAATCCCGGAACTAAATGCACGCGCATCAATGGGAACTCTTCTGACATCGGGTTAGCTATCGCATAAGTAGAAGCACGTTCGCCGACAAAGCCCATCGCATCAATTGTTTCTTGGTTTGTGAAAGGAAATGTTTGTACTTCAGCTAATCCACGACTTGCAAGCATTGTCGCAACTGCTCTGCGACGCTTTTGAGTTGGGGTTAGCGATGCGTGTAGTGGACGTGGTGGCAAGATGGATGGAATCTTGTCGTAACCGATCATGCGCGCTACTTCTTCAGCGAAATCTGCAACGCCTGCCAAATCTGCCCGCCATGATGGTGGATCAACGGTCCAACTCTTCTCATCCACATCGCACCCAACAAGGCGCAGGATGCGGGCCGCATCAGCATTTGAAACTTCAAAGCCTAGAATCTTAGAAGTAAGGGTTGGATCAATCTTCACAACGGCTGGGTAAATCGGCTCTCCTGCTTCAACAGTTGCCACATGCACGGCAGAACTGTGTTTGGTGAGTAGTTGAACGAATCTGGCCGATGCAAACTCTGCCAATGAAGGATCCACACTTCTCTCAAAACGCCTTGAAGCCTCAGATGAGAGTTTGTGTCTGCGTGAATTCTTTGCAATACAAACTGGATCAAATCGAACAGCTTCCAAAGCAATCTCAGTCGTGGTTTGCGTGATCTCAGATGAAAGACCACCCATAGTTCCAGCTAACGCCAACGGTTGATCATCATCACACACCATTAAATCATCTGGATCCAATGTGCGCTCTTGTCCATCCAAGGTTACGAATTTCTGTACCTTGCCTGCGCGTTTAACAGTTAGCCCACCTTTGATTTTAGATTTATCAAATGCGTGTAAGGGTTGGCCAAGTTCTAGCATGACGTAGTTAGTAACATCTACAACAAGTGAAATTGAGCGCATACCCATCTTTTCAATACGTCTGCGCATCCATAGGGGCGTTGTGGCCTTTGGATCAAAATTAGACATTGTTCGAAGATAGAAAACTGAGGCGGAGGATTTGTCCTCAATCTTTGCACTCACGCCTTTGCCGGTTTCTGAAAACTTTAGTAAACGCAGCGCATCGACAGGATCTGTGAACGTAAGTCCAAGTGAGCCAGCAACCTCTCGTGCTATTCCTCGAATACTCAATGCATAACCGCGATCTGGATTAACTGCCACGTCAAAAATTACATCGTTGATCTGCAAACCCTCGATTGCATCGGCACCAATTTTCACATCGGCCTCTGAGAAAACCATGATGCCTGAATGTTCATCGCTAATGCCTAACTCACGAGCAGAGCAGATCATTCCATTAGAAGTTTTGCCATAGGTTTCGCGGGCACTGATTGCGAAATCCCCAGGCAGCACAGCCCCTGGTAGAGCTGCAACAATCATGTCCCCCACTGCAAAATTTGTAGCCCCACAAATGACATAGCGTGTTTCCTTTTCGCCACAATCAAGACCAACATAGCGAATAGGTTTCTTATGTTCAGTTAACTCTTCAATCGAGAGTACCTTGGCAAACTTAAGTGGGCCAGCTAAATCAACACCTTGGGAGATGATTTCTTCAACTTCAAAGCCAACTCGAATAAGGCCATCAGAGATCTCGTCTGGACTTACCTTTGCAGGAATATCTACAAACTCTTTAATCCAAGATAGAGGTGCGCGCATTAGAGTCCCACCCCGAACTGGCGCGTGAAGCGCAGGTCCCCTTCAACGATGTCATGCATATCTGTAATGCCATGTCGCACCATCAAGGTTCGCTCTAATCCCATTCCAAAAGCAAAGCCACTGTAAACATCGGTATCTATCCCGCAACTTTGCAGAACCTTTGGGTTGACCATTCCACAACCGCCCCATTCAATCCAGCGATTGTTAAAGAATATGTCGACCTCAGCACTTGGTTCAGTGAATGGGAAAAATGATGGGCGAAGACGAGTTGTCACATCTGGACCAAACATATGACGGGCAAAGTTATCCAGCGTTCCTTTGAGGTGGGCCATCGTGATGCCCTTATCAACAACTAAGCCTTCAACCTGATGGAAAACTGGGCTGTGTGTTGCATCAAGTTCATCTGCTCTAAATGTCCGCCCAGGACAGATGACATAAATAGGTGGAGTCTGAGTCAGCATTGTGCGAATTTGAACAGGTGATGTGTGAGTACGCAGCACCATTCCAGATTCAACTGGCTCAACAAAGAATGTGTCCTGCATTGTGCGAGCCGGATGATCTGCAGGAATATTAAGCGCATCAAAGTTCAACCACCCTGATTCAAGCTCCGGTC
>SXYM01000086.1 GCA_005789205.1 Actinomycetota bacterium
CTACGAATAAGTTCCTCTTCATCGAACTCATCCGAGCCTGGACGGGGATTGTTCACCCTCAGATAGTGTCATATCTGGCAATAGCGACTAAATTAGACTCGTGCTCCACAATCTGCCATATGGAACTTTGCGTGCATTCCTGACGCCATTTTTGATGGCGGGCTTTCGTCCTAAAGTCAAAGGGCTCCGAAATGTTCCGGCAAAAGGCCCCGTAATCATCGCTTCCAATCATCTATCTTTTAGCGATTCCATCTTTATGCCATTGGTAGTCCCACGAAAAGTTACCTTCTTGGCAAAGAGCGAATACTTCACCTCACCTGGACCTAAGGGATTGTTAAAGAAGTTAACTTTCATCGCCCTTGGCCAAGTCCCGGTAGATCGCTCAGGCGGGCGGCGAAGTGAAGCTGCCTTAATTACTGGATTAAAAGTTTTGGCAGAGGGCGATTGTCTAGGAATTTATCCAGAAGGAACCCGCTCACCCGATGGGCGCCTCTACAAAGGCCGCACCGGAATTGCCCGCTTAGCTATTGAATCAGGTGCACCAGTGATTCCCGTGGCAATGTTTAACACGGACAAGATTCAACCCACAGGTAAAGTTATCCCCAATCTTCATCGCGTGGGAATGCAATTTGGAAAGCCCATGTATTTTGATGGTGACTCCACAGATTTGCTATATCTGCGCGATGTGACCGATCAAATCATGAATGTAATTCAAGCAATGTCAGGCCAGGAATATGTTGATACATATGCCCCTAAGAAATCAAAGCCAGATGAAATTAACGTTGCTGGCGAGGAAGATTAGAGAAGATCTAGAGCATTTCTTGTAGTTAAGAATTGGCAAGTGGTGCAAGTTGGACCAGCTTCTGGTATTTCACCTTCTAGAACTTGAATAAAATCAGCGATAACCCGCATGAAATTATCATGATCTCGTTCAACCGCTACGTACTTTTGGTAAACACCAAAGCCACTGTTATCAGGATTATTACCAACGGTGTGTGTTGGTTTCCACACAAGCAAGCCAATGGAAGCAACTTCAACGGCCTTTCCTGCAGCTGGATTTTCTAAGGCAAAGGCATATGCCTCTAATTGAGGCGAATAAAAAGCCCCGCTATCTCGCTCTGAATCTGAAACTTTGCAATCGATTAATCCGACGGTGCCATCATCATTTGTTGATACAAGATCGTATTTTCCTAATATGCGCCAGCGTGTGTCCTGACCATTGATTTGTATGGGTTTGCTCTTAACGAATTCGCCCCATTTTGTAACAGTTCCAGGGCGAAGCGATGGATCGATAGTTGGCATATCTGCGCGTTGAAAATACTCCTCTTGAAGTGAGGACAGAGTGCCAACAAGTGGCATGGTCATAGGAGCGCTGACTTTGTACCAGTACTTAACCCATAAGCAACGTTTGCATGTTGATAGACCAAAAGTTAAATCCGAAGGGGAGATGTTTTCGCGCGCTGGCTTTATAGGTTTTTTCATATGCTTATTGTGGCTTTAGCCACCGACAATTGCTAAGTACAAAACCGAAAGACCGAGAAGGATCATGATGCTTCCCCCAGTTGCTCGTAGTTTTTCCAGGCGGCTGGAGTCGTTAGCAAGCCATGCGCGGGCCGTGCCTGCCAATAATCCCCAGGTACCATCGGAGAAGAAGGCAAGAATGGAAAAAATAGCGCCGAGCAAAATCAACTGTGAAGTGATCTGCCCCCTCTCACGATCAATGAACTGGGGAAGTACGGCTGCATAGAAAACTATCGCTTTGGGGTTAAGTGCTCCGACCCAAAAACCATCTCGCATGGAGCGAAGGGCAGTGGGGGAGACATCTCCCTGATTAGTCATATCCGATGCATGAGCTGTGCGTTGCCTGATGGCATCAAAACCTAAATAGATTAAATAGAGACCGCCGCCCCATTGCACTGCGATGTATGCAAGATCTGATCTTTGCAAGATAGGGCCAAGACCAAGGGCAACAAAGACTGATAAAACAAAGGAACCGGAGACATTGCCTGCAACGGTGAAGACTGCAACTT
Organism: Actinomycetota bacterium; assembly: GCA_005789205.1. Lineage (GTDB taxonomy): Bacteria > Actinomycetota > Actinomycetes > Nanopelagicales > Nanopelagicaceae > Planktophila. The sequence continues at coordinate 2,031 of SXYM01000086.1, forward strand.
TGCGGCCCCAGGCGATGGCCCGAGCGATTACGAATAAAACGCTCGGGCCAGGCGCCAAGATAATTATCATCGCGGCAACGATGTACTCAGCTAACCGCGAGGGAATTACCATGGGTCAGATATTAGTTATTACCCCTAGATGAAGCAATTGAGGCCATAACACGGTATCCAACAACAGCCACCAATGTTGCATTGATGATTCCGTTGAATGTGTAATCTCTACGAGTCCATGACATATCTGCGATACCGATAATGAGTGCAGATGCTGCGATGATCAAGTTAGTTGAGTTAGAGAAATCAACTTTGCCTTCAATCCAGATGCCAGCGCCTAAGACGCCAATCATTTCGAATAGAGCAACGCCAACTCCACCTAGGGCACCAACTGGTGTGGCACTAAGGACTGCGCCAAACTTTGGAGAAAGTGATAGTCCGATTGCGCCAACTCCTGCAATCCAATACGCAGCAGTTGAGTAGACGCGAGTAGCAGCCATGACGCCAATGTTTTCAGCATATGTAGTTGTTCCTGAACCACCACTGGCGACTAGAAGTAGCTGGCATTAGTTAAAAGGGTAAAACTGAGGTCGTGGATACTGAGGCGTGCGCCACACCCTGAGTATGGTTGAAATTTGAGCGTGAGCGTGTTGTAAGTTGCGCCCGCCCACCTATCCCAATAGATTACGGCTGGATATATCGAATAGATACATAGATAGATAGGTGGGAGGGAGTAAGCGATGCGCTCACGCAGTGAATCACTTGAGTTCGCTCTCCTTGGCCTTTTGTCTCAGACCCCACTGCATGGCTATGAGCTTCGAAAGCGCATGGGCACCATCTTTGGACCATTTCGCGCACTTTCATTTTCCGTTCTCTACCCACAGCTTCGCAGAATGTTGGAAGCCGGCCTTATTGAAGAGACCGTGGTGGATTCTCCATCCCGGCGCTCGCGGATCGTTTATGACATTACCGATAAAGGTCAGGCTCGCTTTGAGAATCTTACAGAAACCGTGAGTCCTGAAACTTGGGAAGACGAAGGATTTGAAATCCGCTTTGCATTTTTTTCTCCAACATCTTCAAAGAACAGATTAAGAATTCTTGAGGGACGCCATCGTCGCCTTAAGGAGAAAGCAGAGATTCTGCGCGGTGAACTCGAGAAGTCACCGATTGGAATCGATAAATATCTAGAGGAGTGGCGACGTCACTCACTGGACTCAGCTGATCGAGAGATTGCTTGGCTGGAAAAAATGATCAAAACCGAGAGGAAATAGAGTGAACATAACAACCGGTAAAGGCGACATCCGTGTTGCAATAGTTGGCGTAGGAAACTGTGCTAACTCTTTAGTTCAGGGCGTTACTTATTATAGGGATGCCGCCCTTGATCAAGAGATCCCAGGTCTTATGCATGCAACAGTTGGGGCGTATCACATTTCAAATGTAAAGTTCGTTGCAGCCTTTGACGTTGATGCAAAGAAGGTCGGTCTAGATCTAGCTGATGCCATTTGGGCCAGCGAGAATAACACCATCAAATTCACTGATGTAGCAAAGACTGGTGTTCCAGTTCTACGCGGCACTACACATGATGGTCTTGGAAAGTACTACCGCCAGACAATCAAAGAATCCGATGCCCCAGCTGTGGATGTCGTTGCAGTGTTAAAGGAAGAACAAGTAGATGTATTGATCTGCTACTTGCCAGTGGGATCAGAAGTTGCTGCCAAGTACTATGCACAGTGCGCAATTGACGCAGGATGTGCTTTCGTTAACGCTCTTCCAGTCTTCATCGCATCAGACCCAATATGGGAGAAAAAGTTTGCCGATGCTGGTCTTCCAATCGTGGGAGATGACATCAAGAGCCAGGTGGGTGCAACAATTACTCACCGCATCATGGCTAAGTTGTTCCAAGATCGTGGTGTTCACCTAGATCGCACATACCAATTAAACGTTGGTGGAAATATGGACTTCAAGAACATGCTCGAGCGTGATCGCCTTGAATCCAAGAAGATTTCGAAGACTAACTCAGTAACATCACAGTTAGAGCATGATTTGGGTGAGAAGAATGTTCACATCGGACCTTCTGACTACATTCCATGGCTAGATGATCGCAAGTGGGCCTACGTTCGCCTCGAAGGCCGCGCTTTTGGCGATGTTCCTCTTAACTTGGAATACAAGTTGGAAGTATGGGATTCACCTAACTCTGCTGGTGTAATCATCGATGCACTACGTTGTGCCAAGATTGGACTTGATCGCAAGATTGGTGGAGCTCTACTTTCACCTTCTAGCTACTTCATGAAGACACCACCTACTCAATACACAGATGAGCAAGCACATGTGAAGACTGAAGATTTCATCAATGGAAAGATTGAACGCTAAGTTCAGCCAACAATAATAGAGAAGTAGGAAGGAAAAGGCCTCCCGGTATTAACCAGGGGGCCTTCTCTAACCCCTCACGAAGTGCTGAAACTTAAATAGTCGAATCAACTTTTTCCCGATAGGTGATTTTTTAGGCAAATGCAAAGTGGGATTTTCTTTCACACAAATGTGTGAGAATTAACTCCAGGAGGGGAGAGTTCTCGTTTTGCTGTCGATACTCCTCTTGGCATCTATACCGCAACCTCTCTACCGTGTTTCTATTCTTCTTCTTTCTTCATACGAATATCACCCCTAAGATGGGCCAATGAGTGAAATTTTAGCCACACAGTCGGGCTCGATCCTGACCCTATCCTTCAATAGGCCCGCGAAGATGAATGCTCTTACACGGGTGATGTATGCCGAGTTGGCTAAGGGGTTAAATGATGCCGCAGCAGACTTTGGCATTCGCGCAGTGATCCTTACAAGCGAAGGTGATCATTTCACAGCAGGAAATGACATCGTCGATTTCATGTATAACCCACCCACAAGTGATTCATCAGAGGTTGCCCAATTCTTAGCAGCACTTCTCAATTTTCCAAAACCACTTCTTGCGGCAGTGAAAGGAAACGCGGTAGGAGTTGGCACAACGATGCTTTTGCATTGCGATGTTGTAGTTGCCGCACCTTCTGCCAAATTCTCCATGCCTTTTGCATCTTTAGGATTGGTACCTGAAGCAGGTTCAAGTTTCCTCTTTCCTGCATTAGTGGGATATCAAAGAGCTGCCAAGATTTTCTTTACCGGTGAATCCTTTGGCGCAGATGCAGCACTTGAAATGGGCCTGATTGCCGAAATTGATACAGATGCATTAGCCGGTGCAACAAAGATTGCCCAGCACATTGCTGAGCAACCACCTCAAGCAATCATTAATACCAAAGCTTTGCTTAAGGCGCGTAATCACGAGTCAGTGTCAGCAGTAATGAGAGCAGAGTTTGAAATCTTTGCCATGGCTTTGCAATCAGATGAAGCAATGGAAGCGTTTATGAAGTTTATGGCTAAGAAGGGGAAATCATGACACTTGCAGGAAAGCGCATATTCATAACGGGAGGATCTCGCGGTATTGGATTAGCAATTGCACTACGCGCAGCTGCCGATGGTGCATCGATTGCAATTGCCGCCAAAACATCAGACCCAAATCCAAAACTTCCAGGAACTATTCACACAGCAGCAGCTGAAATTGAAGCCGCAGGTGGAAAAGCCCTTGCTATTCAATGCGATCTTCGAGATGAACTTCAGATTGAGGCCGCAGTCAATCAAGCAGCAGAGGCGTTTGGGGGAATAGATATTCTGGTAAATAATGCCAGTGCTATTAATTTGACTCGCACAGATGCAACACCAGCTAAGCGCTTTGATCTCATGTTTGATGTGAACGTGCGAGGTACTTTTCTTACTTCTCAGGCTGCCTTGCCACATCTTCGCAAATCAGCGGGCGATGCTCGCAATCCTCATATTTTAAATCTGTCACCACCGCTATCAATGAAGCCTGTTTGGTTTAAAAACCATGTTGCATACACAATGGCAAAATACGGTATGAGTATGTGCGTATTGGGAATGGCGGAAGAGTTCAAGCGTGATGGCATTGCGGTAAATGCGCTGTGGCCACGAACAGTTATTGATACCGCCGCACTTCAAATGATTCCGGGGATTGATGCCCTAGCTGGACGCAAGCCTGAGATCTTGGCAGATGCTGCTTATGTCATCTTTAATCGCAAATCAACAGATTGCACTGGTAATTTCTTTGTAGATGATGAAGTGTTGGCATCAGAAGGAATTACTGATCTAGAAAAGTATTCTGTTACTCCAGGGACAAAGGATTTCCTTCTCGATTTCTTTCTTGACTAAGATGGATATATGATCAAAAAAATTCTTGTACTTGCTATTGTTTCTCTTTTTGCCTCTCCTGTTGCCGCCTTTGCTCACGGAGAAATGGTTCAAGCAGTTCCGGCAGTAGATTCAAATGTGCTCACGGCACCAAAAGAGATTTCAATTGAATTTGATGGGAAGCTTCAAATAATTGGAAATACCAAGGTGAACTCAATTGAAGTAAGTGATAATCAAGGACGACTAATTTCATCGCCAAATTCAATAGTTGAAGGTAATAGGATTTCAACCAAATTGCTGTTAACCGATATCACTGGCCCAGTTTCTGTCCACTATCGAATAGTTTCTGAAGACGGACACCCTGTTGAAGGTGATTACAGCTTCACTGTGGGTGAAATGCCGGTTGCTATAAGTACTCAAAGTGAGGAAAGCGCTGGAGAAGAAGTTACTGAAAGTGGCAGTAACCTATTTACAAACGGAATCGGAATATTAACTCTGATTAGCATTGCATTCCTCGTTGTTAGGCGCATCAAGAAGTAGACTCACCAAATGCCTATTTTTGAATTAGAACTGAACGGTCCAAACCTGATTCAAGAATCAGAACGACGGGGATCGGCGCGCGCATTATTTTGGCCGTGGGCTGGAGCAAACGTCTCACTCTTAGCTCTGTCTTACGGCTCCTTCTTCTTAGGATTTGGAATCTCATTTAGGCAAGCCACATTGGCCGCAATCATCGGTACGATCTGTTCCTTTTTCTTAGTTGGCATTAGTTCTTTAGCTGGCAAGCGTTCAAATGCACCAACAATGGTGTTAGCTCGAGCCTCCTTTGGAGTTAAGGGGAGCATCGTTCCTGGATTCCTTTCATATTTTATCTTCGTCGGATGGGAAACAGTTTTAGTTTCCTTAGCAACTCTTGCAACAGGAACGGTTTTTTCAAGAATTGGGGGAGTTGACCAAAATCTTGCATTAATTCTTGGATTTGTAATTGCGGTTTCACTCACCGTTTTTGGTGGAGTCCTAGGGCTTAGCGTCATTATGAAGTTACAGAAGGCATTGACGGTAATTACCGTTGTCATGACTATTGTTTACATCGCACAAACAATCGACACGATCAATTGGAGTGCGGTAACTGCAATTAAGGACGGTTCAACTCAAGGTTTCATTGGTGCACTAATTTTCGGTGTGACCGGTATTGGACTTGGTTGGGTTAATTGCGCCGCAGATTACTCGCGTTATCTTCCTAGGTCTGTTTCTAGCAAAGCAGTTGTGGGATGGACTGTATTTGGGGCGTCGGTCGTGCCGATTATTTTGGTCATCTATGGTGCAGCGCTGTCTGCTAGCAGTAAAGATCTCAGCGAGGCAATTGCGATGGATCCAATCGGTGCCTTGACTTCGCTCTTGCCAACATGGTTCTTAATTCCATTTGCACTTGTTGCAGTTCTAGGATTAGTTGGTGGAGCAATTCTTGACCTTTACTCTTCAGGGCTAGCCCTTGTTTCAATCGGTGTTCCAATCAAACGACATCAAGCGGCCATAATCGATGCACTGATCATGCTTGCAGGGTCTGTATATATCGTCTGGGTCGCTGATAATTTCTTCTATCCATTCCAAGGATTTCTAATCACACTGGGTGTTCCCATTGCAGTGTGGTCGGCGATCTTTGTTGCAGATGTAATTATGCGAAAGAAGGCATATAGCGAAAGGGACTTATACGACCCACAAGGGATGTATGGATCAATCAACAAGGGATCTATCGTTTTGATGATCATTGGAACAATTGTTGGTTGGGGATTAGTTACAAATACTTTTGCGTCATGGCTATCGTGGCAGGGGTATTTGCTATTTCTTATTGGCGGCAAAGATGGTGCTTGGGCATATGCCAACGTGGGAGTGATTGCAGCGTTGGTAATCGGATTCACGGGACATCTCCTGCTCGCAAGGCGAAAAATTCAAGCGCAGGAGATTGCACTGGGTTAAAGTAAAGGTATGAGCACTCGTATTTCCCCTCTCCGAGATTTTCTGGGGCGCGAATCGACAAGTGGCGTGATTGTTCTGGTGGCTGCAGGGCTTGGGTTAATTACCGCTAATTCACCATTGTCGGAAAGCTATTTTTCCTCTCTTGATTTTCGTATCGCCCTTGGATCAGGTTGGTTCCTACTTAATTTCTCTATTCTGAAAATTATCAACTACCTATTTATGAGCATTTTCTTTTTTGTTGTCGGTTTAGAGATTAAGCGCGAACTCACATCGGGCCATCTGGCAACACTGAAGAAGGCAATGCTGCCTTTTGTTGCCGCTATTGGAGGAATGGCTTTTCCTGCTCTGATTTATTTAGCGATTGCAGGTCAGGTTGCACCGGGCGGTTGGGGTGTTCCTGTTGCAACTGATATCGCCTTAGCTGTTGGTTTGTTAACAATGATCGGACCTAGCGTTGCAGCATCGCTGCGCTCTTTTCTGCTCGCATTAGCTGTAATCGATGACATAGGCGCTATTTTGATAATTGCTTTTGTGTATTCCACTGGAATCAACTTTTCGTGGCTTGTGGCTGCACTTTTGAGCATTGCATCCATCGCTATTCTAAAGAAGGCTCGCGTCACCTCAATAATTGTGTATTCACTATTTGCCTTCACTCTGTGGTTTTCACTCTACAAAACCGGAGTGCATCCAACTTTGGCCGGTGTGATTTTGGGTTTGTTAACTCCCAACGTCGCGCGCCAGCAGACCAACCTTGATGACATTGAGGATGGCTCAGTCTCTGTAATCGAATGGCTTGAGCACAAGTTTCACCCGGTGAGCACTTTCATCGTGGTCCCAGTTTTCGCCTTTGCAAATACTGGTGTTGTCATCACAAGTGAATCAATCAAGACCGCATCGCAGTCTCTGATCGCCTGGGGAATATTCTTTGGGCTTGTCATAGGTAAGCCATTGGGAGTCCTTTTTGCTTCCTTACTTGCAAAGAGAATAAACGTCGCAGATCTTCCTGAGGGAGTAACTAAATCCTCGCTAGTAGCAACCGGAAGTGCAGCAGGAATTGGTTTCACCGTAGCAATC
>SXYM01000087.1 GCA_005789205.1 Actinomycetota bacterium
CCTGCTATTCCGTTTGCAGCCAATGCAGATCCGGCATTAAATCCAAACCAGCCGAACCAGAGTAAACCTGAACCAAGTAGAACTAGTGGCAATGAGTGTGGACGCATCGACTCTTTGCGCCAGCCAACACGCTTACCGAGAATAATCGCAAGTGCTAAACCAGCCGCTCCTGCATTGATGTGCACCGCTGTTCCTCCAGCAAAGTCTTCAAGGCCTTTGCTTGCAAGGAATCCAGCGCCAGTTACTGTGTCACCAACTTTGTTACCGAATGCAAAGACCCAGTGTGCAACTGGGAAGTAAACAATTGTTGACCAAACAGCAACGAATACTGCCCAAGCAGTGAACTTTGTTCGATCTGCAATAGCACCAGAGATAAGTGCTGGAGTAATAATTGCAAACATCAATTGAAATGCTGCAAAGACCAAAACTGGAATGGGATAAATCCCACCATTATTAGTGAAATCATTAACTATTCCACCCAAGCCTGAGAATGAAAGATTTCCATACCAAGGAGAATCAGCTTTGTAACCAAAAGCTAATTCAAAACCATAAATAACCCATAAGACGCTAACGATGCCAATGGTTATAAATGACATCATCATCATATTTAGTACGCTCTTAGTGCGAACCATTCCGCCGTAAAAAAAGGCAAGGCCAGGTGTCATAAGAAGAACGAGAGCGGTGCTTGCTAACATCCAGGCGGTATCACCTGAGTTCAACGCGATATCTGTCATATTTTCATCTGCTTTCGAGATTGTTGAATGAAATTTCTCGCCTTTGAGATTGGCATACCTTCTCTAAACCCGGTTACGACAGATGGTGTGAACTATTGCGGGGGCGTGACAAATTCGACCATGTGTTACGGCAAGGTTACGAAAGCAGGCCTTGGATGTAGCTATCAGCTTCAAAATGGGCGAAATCTGATTCAGACTCCCCCGTGCCGATCCATTTAATTGGGATGTCGAGTTCTTTCTCGATTGCCAGGGCAACTCCGCCACGGGCACTTCCATCAATCTTGGTCAGGATAATTCCACTCACTTTTACCGCTTCAGTAAAAATCTTTGCTTGCTGCAAACCATTCTGACCAGTTGTTGCATCAATTACTAACAAGACTTCATTAATCGGGAAGACTTTCTCAACTACACGCTTAATTTTTTCAAGCTCTGCCATCAAATCATTCTTATTATGTAAACGTCCGGCTGTATCAATAATCAAAAAATCAGCTTTGCTCTCTTGGGCTTTCTTTGCAGCATCAAATGCAACCGATGCTGGATCACCATTTGCTTTGCCAGAAACTACCTCTACACCAATTCTCATCCCCCACGTTTGCAACTGCTCAACAGCTGCAGCTCGGAAAGTATCTCCAGCTGCCATTACAACATTTTTGCCGCTCTTTTTTAGATTTGCGGCAAGCTTTGCAACACTTGTTGTTTTGCCTGTCCCATTTACCCCAACAACCATGATTACAGTAGTTTCTTGTCCAAGTAGTGCCCCGCGATCTCTAGTTGATAGATGCGTTGAGAGAATCAGAGAGAGTGCCTCTTGAGCATTCTCACTCTTAACTTTGTGAGCTTGTTCCAAGAATTCCTTTGTCAAGGATGGACCCAAATCAGAAAGTAGTAACTCTTCTTCTAATTCTTTCCAGTCGGCAGGTGCAAAATCATTTGTTCCTTTGATTTTGGCGATGAATTTGCTAAATAAACCCATGAGAAAGCTTTACTTAACTTGCGTCAGATTCGCGCAAACGCTGAGAAATAACTTCAGTTACTCCATCACCACGCATAGTCACGCCATAGAGTGCATCAGCAATCTCCATTGTGCGCTTTTGGTGAGTGATGATGATGAGCTGAGAGCTTGCACGAAGCTCTTCCAATATCACTAGTAAGCGTCCAAGGTTAGTATCGTCAAGGGCCGCTTCAACCTCATCGAGCACATAGAACGGGCTAGGGCGAGCTTTAAAGATCGCAACTAACATGGCAACAGCAGTCAATGACTTCTCTCCACCAGAGAGCAGAGACAATCGCTTTATACGCTTTCCTGGTGGCCGAGCTTCCACATCAACACCACTTGTCAACGGATTATCTGGATCAGTCAAAATCAAGCGGCCATCGCCACCTGGGAACAAGCGAGAGAAAATATCTTCAAAATGAGTCGCGGTTGATTCAAAAGCTTCTATGAAGATTGACTGCACACGATCATCAACTTCTTTGATGATGTCCAATAAATCCTTCTTCGTGTTCTTCAAATCTTCTAACTGCTCAGCTAAGAACTTCAAGCGCTCTTCAAGTGAAGAGAACTCTTCTAGGGCTAAAGGATTAATCTTGCCGAGCAGGGCCAAAGAGCGCTCAGCTGAAGCCAGACGTTTCTCCTGTTGATCGCGGCGATAAGGGATGAGTTCGGTCGTGACAATCTCACCAGCTTCATTTTCAAAAAATGTTGGAACATCTTTGTCTGGACCGTATTCAGAAACAAGAACTTGGGTGTCTATACCAAACTCTTCCATAGTCTTATTTTCAAGTGTCTCGATACGCATACGTTGTTCAGCACGTGCAATCTCATCCTTGTGAACACTTGAAGTGAGTTGTTCAAGTTCGGCAGTTAGCTCACGGCCACGTGTGCGAACAGTGAGAGTTTCACCATCTCTAGCAGTGCGAGATTCTTCTAGACGAGCACGCTCAGTTGCCGCTTTAGCGATTGAGCGCTCAATATGAATGAGAACTTCGTATGCAGATTCAGCAATAGCTTGAGATATGACTGCCGCTCGCGCACGAGCACCACGACGCAGAATTGCCCGCTCAGACGCTTCACGCTCATTGCGCGCTGAATCTTCAAGAGCCTTAGCACGTGCTGCAACTGAATCCACGCGCTCTTCGATTGTTCTAACGGCTAATCGAGCCTCAACTTCGGTAGTGCGTGCAAGTGAGACAGCATTTCGTAAGTTTTCAGTTAACGTGTGATCAGGCTCTGCAACTGCGCCTTGTTGGTGTAACTGGTTCTGTGCGATAACTAATTCACCCTCATCACGGCTCTTGGCAGAACTAGCTTCTTGTATGGAGGTTTCAAGACGCTCAACTTCACCTAAAGCAGATTTCATATTCTGTCCAGAAACAGCTAGTTGCTCAGTTATGGATGCAATGCGAGCATCTGATTCATTGAGCTTAGAGAGTGCAATATCAAATGAGCTCTGGCGATCTGCAACCTCAGTAGTTACAGTTGCAATCTCGAATTTCAGACGATCACATGTGTGAGTTATCTCAATCAACTTGGTCTCAAGGCTTTCAATCAAAGCCTTAATTTCAATGAGTGAAGATGAAGATTTAGAACCACCACGCGCTCTGGCCTTAGTGATTACATCGCCATCGCGTGTAACAACGGTTACTGATGGATGTGAGCGAAGAATTGCTTCAGCATCACGTGCATTCTCTGCCACAACAGTTGAGGCTAATAGCGATGAAATGAGATCACCAATTGAATGTGAGCGTATATGGGATGCAAGTGCATTTAATCCCGATGGAATATTTGAGTTTCCGCTATTGCCGGCTTCATATACCAATACATCAGCTTGGCCTAAGTTTTGATCGCGTAAAGTTGTTAATGCAGTTACTGCCGAAGATAAATCTTGCACCACGATGGCATCGGCTAATGATCCAAGAGCTGCAGCTGCTGCTGACTCCCAGCCTTTGTCAATTTCAATTAAGGATGCTACCGAGCCCAGGATATGAACTCCGCGTGAATCGCGCATAAGAGCAGATGCCCCATCGCGATTTTGTGAAGTTAACTTCATCGCTTCTAACTTAGATTCAACAGCATTTCGCTCACGATCTGCAGCGCGCTCAGAATCAATCAAAGCATTTACTCTAGCTTTTGAAGCATCCAGTGCTGATTTAGCGCTTTCAAAAACAGAATCAAGACCTAGCTCACCAGAGTCAGCACTAGCAATTTCAAGTTCAAATGAGGCGTATTCACGTGATGCACTATCTGCGCGATGTTGGGCATCATCACGAGCTTTAGTTAGGCGTGCGATTTCTTCTGCGATGGCTTCAAGGCGGGCCTGGAGAGATTTTATGTAACCTTCTTGGCGCGCAGTTCCCTCACGAGCATCGGCGATCGCGCGCATTGCTGCAGCGATTTTATCTTCATCCACCTTTAACGCTTGCTCGGCATTTGCAAGTGCAGTAGTTGCTGCAGCTAGCGCCGCGCGAGAATCATTAATATTGTTTCTTAACTCATTTTCTTCATCGCGCAGAACTTGAGATTCTTTTTCTAGCGCTTCTGGGTCACGACCAGCTGAACGGGCTTCCTCTGCTTCCTCATTAAGAAAGCGTGAGCGCTCTTGTGCAAGGCTCTGTGTACCACGGAACTTTTCGCGCAAAGAATTTAATTGGTAATAAGTTTCTTGTGCTTGTACAAGTAATGGTGTCTCAACTGCTGACTCTGCATCTAAAGCTTCTTCACGAGATCGAATTATTTCAAGTTCTCTCTCAACTTCTGCACGCTTTTGACGTAAAGCAGTTTCATCGGCAACCTCTGCATCGAGTGTGCGAGACATCGAAATAAAATCATCTGCAAGTAAACGAAGTTTTGCATCACGCAGATCGGCCTGAATAGTTGCTGCCTTCTTGGCAACTTCTGCTTGCTTACCTAGTGGGCGAAGTTGTCGACGAAGTTCAACAGTTAAATCTTGAACACGTGCCATGTTGGCTTGCATTGAATCAAGTTTGCGCAAAGCTTTTTCTTTACGCTTACGATGCTTGAGAACACCGGCAGCTTCTTCAATAAATCCACGGCGCTCTTCAGGCGTTGCCATCAAAATTGCGTCGAGCTGGCCCTGACCAACAATGACGTGCATTTCGCGGCCAATACCTGAATCACTGAGTAACTCTTGAATATCGAGCAGGCGCGAAGCTTCACCATTAATTTGATATTCAGATTGGCCATTGCGGAAAAGAATGCGAGAAATAGTGACTTCGGTGTAATCGATTGGTAGCGCGCCATCGGTGTTATCGATTGTTAAGGAAACTTCTGCGCGTCCAAGTGGTGCACGTCCGCTAGTTCCGGCAAAAATAACATCTTCCATCTTTCCGCCGCGAAGGGATTTGGCGCCCTGTTCACCCATAACCCATGTCAGAGCATCAACTACGTTACTTTTACCTGAACCATTAGGACCGACAACACAGGTAATTCCCGGCTCAAGACGCAAGGTAGTGCTGGAGGCAAAGGACTTGAAGCCCTTTAAGGTCATGCTCTTGAGATACACGCGGTTAACCTATCGCGCCGCGTGCTTGTTTTTGGCGATATTACTGCTCGGGCAGCTCAGTTTTTAGAGTTTCATATGCAATACGGGCAGCTACTTGCTCAGCTTCTCGCTTGCTCTTTCCGGTTCCCACCGCCACAGCGTTTCCAGCAATCATTGCCGTAGCCGTGAAATCTTTATCGTGATCTGGGCCCTGTTCAGTAACAACGTATTCAGGTGCACCTTGTCCAAGGCTAGCGGCTAACTCTTGAAGGGCCGTCTTGCCATCTAAACCTGCTCCGCGCGCAACGGCTGAATCCATAGTTGATGCAATCAATCGCCGCACAATTTCAGTACATTTCTCAAAGCCACACTGAAGATAAATGGCTCCAATTAAGGCTTCTAGCGCATCGGCAAGAAGTGAGTTTTTATCACGGCCATTTGTAACTTCTTCACCTTTTCCAAGGCGAATATATTGTCCAAGTTCTAATGTGCGCGCAATGTCTGCGAGCGCACGCATATTAACTACACCTGAGCGCAATGGTGATAAACGTGATTCATCTAAATCGGGATAACGCTTGTAGAGTTCTTCAGTAACAATTAAACCGAGAACAGAATCTCCAAGAAATTCAAGACGCTCGTTAGTTTCTTTGCTTGCAGATTCATAAGCAAATGAGCGATGCGTAAAAGCTAACTCCAGAAGTGAGGGTTCAAGTTCAACCCCCAACGCTTCATTGAGCATAGAACTAACGATCAAACCTCTAGAACTTGGCGGCGGTTATATGTACCGCATGTTGGACATGCTGTGTGTTGAAGCTTTGGGGATTGGCATTGTCCGCATGTTGCTAAAGAGGCAGCAGTTGTCTTCCACTGACTACGACGTGAGCGCGTCTTTGAACGCGACATTTTTCGCTTTGGTACTGGCACGGTTCGAACCTCTTCTTATCTATTTCTAAAAGCAGCGGTAGCTGCAAGGGGTAAGTATCCCCCAAAAGGGCTAATTCTTGAAATCGGCCTCCTTATTCCAGATCCAGCCCATTCAAGGAGGCCCAGCGGGCATCTAAAACCTCATGAGCATGATCTGCCGGCAGCTCGGCCCACTTGCCACCGCACTCTGGACATAGCCCAGGGCAATCATCACTGCAGAGTGGATTAATCGGAAGTTCAAGAACGATGGCATCTCGGATAGGTGGCTCTAAATCCATGATGTCACCATCCATCATCAACTCATCATCTTCGCCTAAATCATCCTCATCATCGTTTCTTTTCTTCTTCTTTGGTCGCTCTAACTTCTGGGCATAGTAGTAGAGCTCTTGCACTTTACGTTCAATCTCAATTTCAACTGGATCTAAGCAGCGCTTGCATTCACCTTTAGCGATTGCAAAGATATCGGCAGTAAGCAATATGCCTTCAGTAACTGATTCCAGGCGAGCATCAACCTCAATTACTTCTCCAGCAGGAACAGATATGAGTTCGACTCCCAGTTTTTCTAGAAGTTTGATGTCGAGTTCATACTCCTTCATCTCCCCTGCACGACGTGCAAGTTCATGTGTATTGAACTTAAAAGGCTCCGGTAAGCGTGCCATAGGAGTTAGTCGGCATCTGAGAGTTGCGAAAGAACATCTTTATCATTTGCACCGGCAAGGCGCTCACGGCCACGTGCAACTGCATCCTGAGTCTTATTTAAAATCACCTCTAACGTGGCCAAACGACCATCGATATATTCCTCAACTTCTTGCTTCTCTTGTTCACCTAATGTGCGGGCTTCATCGAGAATCCTGCGAGCTTCATCACGTGCCATTTGAACGATTGAAGTCTGTTCAACCATTCTCGCCACATCTTCTCTAGCCATAGCAATCATCTGCTCGGCGCTAACTCGACCCTCTTCAATAATTGCATCACGAGCTGCAAGTAGTTTTTGTGCTGATTCAAGATCGTTAGGAAGTGCAGCACGTGCTTCATCGAGCAGTTCTAGCATTTCACCACGGTGTACTACGCAGCTAGCAGAAAGAGGGACCCCACGAGCCTCTTCAACCATAGTGATTGCAGAGGTTAACTTTTCAATTGAGTCCATTTTTTACTTCCCGCCTACTCGAAGTTTGAGTGCTGCATTTATCGATGCTGGCACCATCGTGGAAACATCTCCCCCGTAGTGGGCGAGTTCTTTAACTAAAGATGAAGATAAGAATGAGTGTGTAGGTGAAGTTGCCATGAACATGGTTTCAACCCCTGAGCCTTGAAGATTTACTTGGGCCATTTGAAGTTCGTAATCAAAATCGCTCACTGCGCGCAATCCTTTAACAATAGCTTGAATCGAATTGCTCTTGCAGTAATCAACAAGTAATCCGGACCACGAATCAACGCTGACATTAGATAAGTGAGAGGTAGTTTCCTGGATCATCTCAATGCGCTCAGCAACTGAAAATAGAGAGGATTTTGTGCGATTCTCAAGAACGGCAACAACCACATGATCAAAGTGGGCACTGGCGCGAGAAATGATGTCGAGATGACCAAATGTAATTGGATCAAAGGAGCCAGGACAGACCGCGCGTCTCATGGTCTAAACGCTAGCAAGAGATGGGTCAGTTATCCATTCTCAGGCGTGTAATTGCCATAGAAAATCGTGGCCTGCCCATAGTTGCGTTCACGCACTGCGCTAAAGCCATCTGGCCATGAAAAATTTGAACGCTTTGCTATGCGCTCAACTGCAATCACCGCATCATCTTTGAGGAAAGAGCCTGCGCGTAACTTACTTAAAATCTCTTGAATCTCTGCATCTGAAAAATCATAGGGCGGATCAATATAAACAATGTGGTACTTCTCTTTAGGCGCATCGCTGACAAATCTTTGAGCAGACATTGAGTAGAGATGAAATTTTCCTGCAGGCTTATTTTTATTGACTAGCTCGTAGTTGTTCTCAATTGTCTTTTGAGCTTCAGGATCTTTTTCAACTATATGCACCAGAGTTGCCCCACGTGAGAGAGCCTCAAGTGCAATTGCGCCAGATCCTCCAAATAAATCTAGAACGTGAAGCCCTAGAAAATCACCAAACTCAGATAAGAGGGAGGAGAACAAGCCTTCGCGCGCGCGGTCAGAAGTTGGGCGTGTTGCACCAGCAACTGTGCCCAATGTGCGTCCCTTTGCAACGCCTGCAATGATTCTCAACGCATCAACCCTTATCCAAATAATCTACGGCCATATCATTAGCCATAGCGCTTAATTCTTTCTTAAGCGCAGGATAACTTGTTAAATCCAATGATGTCGCAATCAAATCCTGGGCCGCAGTTCTTGCCTTTTCAATTAACTCTTCATCGCGCAGCACTCGAAGTAATCGCAAGTGCGACTGAGTTCCAGATTGAGATGCACCTAAGACATCTCCTTCTCGACGCTGCTCTAAATCGATACGAGAGAGTTCAAATCCATCAACAGTTGCAGCTACGGCTTCTAAGCGTTCGCGTGCAGGAGTTTCGGCAATGGCACTTGTCACGAGCAAACATAGGCCAGGTGAAGTTCCGCGTCCCACACGACCGCGCAACTGGTGAAGTTGTGAAACACCAAAGCGATCAGCATCCATAATCACCATAATCGTTGCATTTGCAACGTCCACGCCCACTTCAATAACTGTGGTCGACACTAAGACATCTATTTCTGCGCCAGCAAAGGCCTTCATGGTGCTTTCTTTTTCTTCACTACTCAAGCGCCCATGCAGCATTGCAACGCGCAAACCGGCTAAATCTCCCCCATGCAGGCGGGGTGCAAGCTCTTCAACTGATGCAATATCACTGGATTCTGTGCCAAAGAGAAAATCAATATCAGCATTCTCATCACTACCAGCTGCAATACGTGGTGCAACAACGTATGCCTGATGTCCTTGCCCTACTTCTTCACGGATGCGCGCCCATGCACGCTCTAAATATGTTGGCTTCTCCATAACAGGAATTACATGCGTTGTGATGGGCTGGCGTCCGAGTGGAAGCTCGCGCAACGTTGAAACATCTAAATCACCAAAGACTGTCATAGCAACTGTGCGAGGAATTGGTGTTGCAGTCATGACAAGTAGATGTGGGGGCTTTTGTGCTTTCTCCTTAAGCGCATCACGCTGTTCAACACCAAAGCGGTGCTGTTCATCAACAACAATGAGACCCAAATCTTTGAACTCAACTTTCTCCCCCAGCAATGCATGCGTGCCTATAACAATGCCAGCATCACCGGAAGCGGCTAGAGCAAGTGCCGCTTTTCTTGCTGCAGCGCTTTGGGAACCGGTAATGAGAGTTACTTGTGTTGCACCTTCCTGTGATCCCAGAGTTCCACCTTGTGCCAGCGGACCTAAGAGTTTTTCAATTGTATGCAAGTGCTGGGTGGCCAGAACTTCAGTTGGTGCAAGCAAAGCTGCTTGTCCCCCGCTATCAACAACTGCCAACATTGCACGCAAGGCCACAATTGTTTTACCTGAACCAACTTCACCTTGCAGCAAACGATGCATCGGATGGTCTTGGGCTAAATCAGCTTCAATCTCAGCGCATACTGCCTTTTGTCCACCAGTTAATTGGAAAGGCAATGAAGCGTCAAAGGAATCTAGAATTCCACCTTTGATCACTTTGCGAGATGCAGTATTGAGCTTTCTTAACTCATTACGGCGCAAGACTAGAAGTGATTGAAGCAAGAAAGCTTCATCAAAAGTTAGACGTTCACGCGCACTTTCTGCTGATTCAAGATCTGCTGGACGGTGCAGCTGTACTAATGCCTGGTGCAAGGTTGGATAGCCAAAGCTGCTACGGATGTGCTCAGGTAGGAAATCTTCCACTTCATCGAGTGAATCAATTGCCATCTCAACACATTTAGAAATCTTCCACGATGGCATCTTCGCGCTGGCTGGATAAACAGGCAGATACTTGCCTGCAAAAGAACTCGCTGCAGCATCAACATCATTGCCATCTGGAATCATTTCGTAATCTGGGTGCGCCAACTGCTTCTTGCCGTTAAAGACTCCTACTTTGCCGGCAAATAAACCTTGACGTCCTGCCTTTAACTCTTTCTCTCGCCACGCTTGATTAAAGAAGGTGAGTGAGAGCTTGTCGGTGCCATCGGTGACTATTACTTCGAAGATGCTTCCTTTACGCCCACGCAACGGCCTATTTGTTGAGCTGAGCACTTCAGCCAAAATAGTTACTTCATCGCCTTCTACCAACTCTGAAATATCTGAGAGCTCTCCTCGCACTAAATACCTGCGTGGATAGTGGCGCATCAAATCACCAACAGTTTTTATGTCAAAAGTATCGGTAAGAACTTTGGCAGTACGATCTCCTATAACTGAGGAGAGTTTGCTTTCAAGATCTGCCATGGTGGCATTCTCTCCTACTGTGCCTCACAAGCAGTGGAGGGTTTCAGGCTCAGCAGCTGGTAATAAAGTGCGATTTCGCCTTGATTGGCGCCAGGCCCCACGTTCGCGATACCCTTGCGCCTCGTGCGTTAAGGACTTACTTACGTTCATATATAAGAGGAGTACTGCTGTGGCATCAACATGCGATATCTGTGGCAAAGGGCCCAGCTTTGGCAATAACGTTTCACACTCTCAGGTAAAGACACGTCGCCGCTGGAATCCAAATATTCAGCGCATCCGTACCTTGGTTAACGGAAACACAAAACGTCAAAACGTCTGTACATCATGCCTTAAGGCTGGAAAAGTTACACGCTAACTAGTTTTGCTTAACTGAAATGGCGCCAGGTATCTGGCGCTTTTTTCATTTCTAAACCAAGCACCCCACTACCTTCTTTAACCACTCCCACACACAGCCCAGGTAAATCCTTACCCGTGGCCAGGAATACATGATCTTCTCCCCCTGCAAAAATCCACTGCCAAACATCTACTCCACTAGCTTCTGCTAATTCAGATAACTGTGCAAACTCTTCACTTGCCTTAAAGGCCTCGGCATCAAAAACTAATTGAACGCCAGATGCATCTGCTAACTGCTTGGCTTGGATTACTAGCGCATCACTCACATCACACATCGCATGAGCACCTTTATTTGTAAATGTAACTGCAATTGAATAATCAAGAGTTGGGGAACAGAACTCTTCCACCGCATAGCTCTCTAAATCACTTAGCTCGCTTTTCTCAATACTTGAAAGCCCTGCTGCAGACCAACCTGGAAGTGAAGACACATAGATTGAATCTCCCACTTGGGCACCAGAACGCGTAACTGCTTTTTCGACTTCACCGAGCGCAGTCATTGAGATTACTTTTATTGCCCCGCGCGCTAAATCTCCGCCCACCACAACTGCCCCACAAGAACTAGCCTCATGTTTTATTCCTTGCGCCAGTTCAGAAATCCACTCCATGCTCTCTTCACCGCTCAAAGTAAGCCCTACAACTAAATAGGCTGGGGTGGCGCCCATGGCATAGATATCTGCAAGGTTTGCAGCGGTTATCTTTCGACCGATTTCAAAAGCACCTGACCACTGGCAATTAAAGTGCGTTCCCTCTACTGCCATGTCGGTTGTAATAACGGTGTGTTCACCTGTAGCAACAACTGCAGCGTCATCGCCAATTCCAACCTGAACGCCTCGGTGGTTGGTGCCAAAGATCTCGGCGAGTGCGCCGATAATCTGGGCTTCATTCAAGGTCATAGTGATAAGAGTAATCGACTAGCCAGTTGCTATATCTCTGAAGTAGCCTTTACCCACCAACGAAAGGAAACTCTTATGTCAATACAGGCCTACATTTTGATTCAAACCGAGGTCGGCAAAGCGTCATCCGTAGCAAAAGCTGTTTCAGCTATCGCTGGTGTAACTCTGGCCGAAGGTGTAACTGGTCCTTACGATGTCATCATGCGTGCAGAAGCACCCAGCATGGAGGATTTTGGCCGTTTGATTTTATCTAAGGTCCAAGGTGTTGCAGGAATTACTCGCACACTGACCTGCCCAGTTACTTACCAATAAAAAGCTCGCTTCTATGAGCACGCTTTATACAAACGCGCGCTTTTGGTCTGCTGGCAAAGAAATCTTTCACAATTTACTAGTTAAGGATTCGTCTATTCTTGCCGTGGGTGAAGATGCTAAAAACTTCACGGCAGAGACAACTATTGATTTAGATGGTGCCTTTGTCATTCCAGCTTTTCTAGATGGCCATGCACATCCCATTTTTGCAGGACGCGAGGCTGCCGGCCCAAAAATTAATGGCATCAACAGTATTGAAGAGATTAAAGTACAAGTGAAAGCTTTCGCAGATGCAAACCCTTCTGTAGCTTGGATTATTGGCGGTGCTTATGAGGCTGCCATTGTTGAAGGCGGAGACTTTGATGCAAAGTGGCTGGATGAAGTTGTCAGCAATCGCCCAGTTGTATTACATGCGGTTGACCACCACACCATTTGGGTTAACTCCAAAGCACTTGAATTAGCAGCAATCACTAGTGCCACTAAAGATCCCCAAGGTGGAACTATCGCGCGCAATAGCGATGGAAGTGCAAAAGGAACTTTACGAGAGCCATCAGCCATAGCCTTAGTTCTAGATCACGCACCTGCGAACACACTGGAAAGTGATATTGCTGCAATCAAGTATGCCTGCAAGGAATACAGAAAAGTCGGCGTGATCGCTGCTATTGATTCTTGGTGTGAGAAAGATATGGCACGGGCGTATATCGCTGCTGCGCAATCTAATGAGTTAACAATTGCTTTCAATCTCTCATTGCTTGCAACTCCCACCACATGGTCTGGGGATATTGATGATTTCAATAAAATTCGCGAGCAATGTCTCGAACTAGATAATCCATCACAACTGCAAGCTAATAGCATCAAGTTTTTACTCGATGGTGCCCTATCTGCTGGAACTGCCCATTTAATGCAGCCATATGTGGATGATCCAACCTCCCATGGAATTGCTATCTGGAGCGAAGAAGAACTACTCAATGCCCTTGTTGCATACGATGCGTTGCAATACCAAGTTCATTTACATGCCATTGGAGATGCCGCAGTCAAGCAGGCTTTAGATGCATTAGAAGCAATGCAAAGGATTAATCCCCGATGGGATAGACGTCCAGTCATTGTCCACGCCCAGTTGATTCGTGATGAAGATCTACCCCGCTTTGCTCAACTTGGAGTTATCGCAAACATCCAACCGCTCTGGTGTTACTTAGATCCCATGAATAAAGAATTGATTGCACCACGAATTGGCAATGAGCGAAACAACCAGCAGTACCGTCTTCGCTCAATGGTAGATGCGGGTGCCATGATTGCATTTGGTAGTGATTGGCCAGTTACAAGTCATGTGCCAATGCAAGCTATTGCTATCCCAGTTACTCGTTCAAACCCGGCCGATGGCATCGACGAAGCTTGGGTAATAGAAGAAGCACTCACTATGGATGAATCACTCACCTTCTATACAAAAAACGCCGCATATCAACTCTTTCGTGAAATGGAGTTTGGAAGATTAGAAGTAGGCATGAGAGCGGCGTTCCTAATTATGGATTCAGATCCTGCTCAAAATCCCGCAGCTAAGATTATTGAACTAGTTTCCTAAAACTCCGTTTGTTCGAAGTAAAGCGGTCTCAATCAAAGCTGTAATCAGGCTCGTGTAATCAACCCCACTTGCAGCCCACAGCTTTGGATACATAGATGTTCCTGTAAAGCCTGGCATTGTGTTTATCTCATTAATGATGATATCGCCTTTATCGGTATAGAAGAAATCACATCTTGCTAATCCGCTACAGCCCAATGCCTTAAATGCCTGAACTGCCATTTCACGAATTTCTTCAGCAGCTTTTGCTGGAATATCAGCGGGAATTTTCACAGTCGTTGCACCATCTAAGTACTTAGCTTCAAAATCATAAAACTCGAACTTACTATCAATGACAATCTCACCAACCACTGATGCCTTTGCCACACCATTAGATTCAAGTACTGCGCACTCAATCTCGCGGCCCACTATTGCCTGCTCAATCATTACTTTGTGGTCATATAGAAACGCATCTTTGAGGGCAGAATCTAACGCATCTACGGATTTAACTTTGTGAGTACCGCGACTTGAGCCTCCGCGAGCAGGTTTAACAAAGACTGGGTATGCCAAATCATCAATTGAAACTTGCTTGTCTTTGCTCGTTACAACAACTCCATCAGCGACCTTCATGCCAGCTGCAGCAAAAATTGGCTTGGCAAAAGACTTATCCATCGCAACTGCAGATGCTAAAACTCCGCTGCCAACATAGGCCAGGTTTGCAATTTCAAGCAGGCCTTGAATCGTTCCATCTTCACCATAAGGCCCATGCAATACAGGAAAGACAACATCAATCTGTAACGCTTTGCCGGCAACCGAAAAACCATGGATATCAGCCACAACTGCCGGCGCATTTTCATTAACTGTTGGAAGCTTTCCACCAACTATTTCTAGCGGATAGTCATTGGGTAATAAAACCCAGTCGCCAGCCTTGGTGATTCCTATAAGGATTGCGTTGTATTTGCTTGAATCTAAACCTCTAAGAACTCCCCCGGCAGAAACGCAGGAGATCTCATGTTCACTACTGATACCACCGCAAATAAGCGCAACGTTAATCATCGTGACCTCTTTTTCTTGAAATTTCCGGTTCGAGGCAAATCAGAGTTGTGTGGGTCAAAGATCTCAACTGGGCGTTTCTCACCCCGTAATTCTTCCAGTAAATCAGTTATTGCCCGCATCACAAATGCTGTGGCTTCAGTCAGCGCAGTTGGGTCATTTTCCTTGCCATACCAAGGCGATAAATCTAAAGGCTTTCCCGCCAAAATCTTGATGGGGGTGCGGGGAAAGAGCTTTACTTTCTTTTCATAGGTGGGCATCACGATCTGTGAACCCCACTGGGCAATAGGAATAACTGGGGAATGGGTCATAATCGCAAGACGTGCAAGACCAGTCTTGGCAACCATCGGCCAACCGTTGGGATCACGGGTAAGAGTGCCTTCTGGATACACACCTAAACAGTGGCCAGATTCCAAAAGCTTTAACGCATGCTCTAGAGCTTTAGCAGCATCTTTGCCTTCTCTGGCAACTGGAACTTGGCCAGCAGCTAGCAAGATCTTTCCAATCACTGGGACTTTAAAGACGCCTTCTTTGCCGATATAGCGAGGTGCACGGCCGCTTCGAAAGAGAAAATGTGTAAAGAACAAAACATCTAAATATGAGACATGGTTGCTGGCAACAATTACTCGTCCGGTCTGCGGGATATTCTCTGACCCGCGCCAATTCTTTTTGCCTACAAGATTCAAAAGCGGAATGACAACTTTTGTTCCTAATTTGAAAGCAAAATTCGTTCCAAGTGGTTTGCCCTTTGGCGGTGCGTAAGAAACTTTATATTCCGCCATGTGGACAATACTAACGAATAGGGATAAGAAAACGGGGCCGGCGTGAGCCGACCCCGTTCACTAATAACTAAGCGAATTACTTCTTCTTAGCCTTCTTTGCTGGCTTGCGCTTTGCAGGAGCCTTCTTGGCAACCTTCTTCTTCGCTGCAACCTTCTTCTTCGCTGCTGGCTTCTTCTTAGCAGCCTTCTTTGCAACTGGCTTTGCCTTAGCAACTGGCTTTGGTTCTGGTTTTGGAGCAGGTCCTAGCTTGCGCTCACCTGAGATGACATCCTTCAAACCCTTTGCAGGCAAGAAGCGAGCCTTCTTTGAAGCCTTAATCTTGATTGTTTCGCCAGTGAATGGGTTACGTCCCATGCGAGCCTTGCGATCAACCTTCTTGAACTTACCGAAATCGTTGATCATTACGTCTTCACCCTTTGAAAGGTTGCGAACGATAGTGTCAAAAACGATATCTACAGCGTGTGCTGCTTCCTTCTTGCTGTCGTTGAAATGTGGTGCCAACGCCGCAATGAATTGGGCCTTATTCATTGAAATCCCCTTATTACGCGTAAATGTTAAGCAATCGCTTAACGTGCTCATAAACTTACGCGTATATATAGGGTGATTACGCGATTAATGCAGGTGTGTCGCGAATTAATTTTTTAATGAAATTATAAAAAATCGCTGTTTTTATGCGTAGAAAACCCTCAATTCTAAGTTGAGAGTTTTACATCACCACGCTCACCCCTACGTAAATCTCATTGATTTACGCTTGTTTTTCAGTAATTATCCGCGAATTGGAAGCGTTGCTGGCTTAAGAGATGTTCGAGATTTCTCAAAAGAGTCAATGGAATCAGCGTTTTTAAAGGTCAAGCCAATGTCATCTAGACCCTCCATTAAACGCCAGCGGGTGTAGTCATCGATTGCAAAAGGCAAAACAACGTCGTTGTAGCTCACGTTACGAGTTTCCAGGTCAACGCTGACAGAAGTGGCTGGATTAGCCTCAATAGCCGCCCAGAGCGCCTCTATATCGCTTTGCTCGATGATGACAGTAAGTAGGCCACCTTTGAGTGAGTTACCGCGGAATATGTCAGCAAAGCGGCTAGAGATAACAACTTTAAAGCCATAGTTCTGCAACGCCCACACTGCGTGCTCCCGCGATGAACCTGTGCCAAAATCAACACCTGCCACAAGAATTGTGCCAGCCTTGTATTCGGGCTTATTTAAAACAAACTGCGAATCATTGCGCCAAGCAGAAAACAAGCCATCTTCAAAGCCGCTACGAGTAACGCGCTTTAAATAGACAGCCGGAATGATTTGGTCTGTATCAACATTGCTACGACGCAGTGGAACTGCGGTGCCAGTGTGCTTAATGAATTTTTCCATGGTGTTTGCTCCTTACAGATCCGCAGGTGAAGAGAGAGTTCCACGTAGGGCCGTTGCTGCCGCCACTAGTGGACTTACTAAGTGAGTACGTCCGCCCTTACCTTGGCGTCCTTCAAAGTTTCTATTAGATGTTGAGGC
>SXYM01000088.1 GCA_005789205.1 Actinomycetota bacterium
AAACAAAGTACGCTCGCAATATGACAACGGATGAAAAGCCAACCCAGGCAACGATTCTGCATGTCGATATGGATGCCTTCTTTGCATCGGTTGCCGAAAAAGATAACCCCGAACTAAAAGGTAAAGCTGTTGTTATCGGAATGGGAACACGTGGCGTAGTTTCTGCAGCAAATTATGAAGCTCGCAAATTCGGAATTCACTCTGCCATGCCAGTGGGACAAGCACGGCGTTTAGCACCACATGCGATCTTCTTACCCGTTGATATGGCCCGCTATCAGGAAGTCTCTGGCCACATCATGGAGATCTTTGAAAGCTTCACTCCTTATGTTGAGCCAGTCTCAGTTGATGAAGCATTTCTTGATGTGACAGGTGCCAAGAAGTTGCTGGGTACGGGCCGAGAAATCGCAGTTGCTATTCGCAAAAAAGTAGAGGAGCAAGAGGGCATTACCTGCTCAGTTGGAATCGCACCTTCTAAGTTTATTGCAAAGTTAGCATCGGCCAACTGCAAACCTAATGGAATGTTAGAAATAACTTCTGATCGTATTCTCACCTTTTTACATCCACTTCCTATTCAAGCGATGTGGGGAGTGGGACCAAAGACGGCAGAAGTTCTAGAGCGATTAGGGCTTCGAACAATTGAAGATATTGCAAAGCTGCCGCGGGCCACACTCATTAGAGCACTCGGTGAAGCCAACGGTGCATCTTTATATGAACTTGCATGGGGCCGTGATTACCGAGATGTCACACCAGAGGAACCAGATCGCAGTATCAGTGCGGCAGAGACTTTCGCACAGGATCTAGATAATCCAGAGGAGATATTGACTGAGTTATTGCGATTAACTGAGAGAGCAACTGCCAGATTGCGCGATCGTGATTTATTTGCAAAGACAATAAGTATCAAAGTGCGCTTTGCTGATTTCTCAACGATTAATCGCAGTAAGACTTTGCCGCTTCCAATTGATAGCACTCATGATGTCTATGAAGTAGTGAAGGGGCTCTACCAAGCACTACGTATTGAGCGTGCCCGATTGCGCCTTGTGGGGGTCTCCCTAGAGAACTTAAGTCAGGGAGCACCACACCAAATGATGCTGGGCGAGCGCGAAGTTGGCTGGCGCCAAGCCGAAGGGGCCATAGATCAAGCCCGGGCACGCTTTGGTAAGGGCTCTGTGCGCCCAGCCCGGCTGATAAGTGCAAGTGAAGATGATGAGGATTAGCTTTTAAGTAGCCACAAAGCCCGAAGGTGTTCTATTGTTGAGCCATGGCCTTATCTGATCATGAGAAGCGAATGCTCCAGGAGATGGAAGCTGCGCTAATGACGGAGGATCCACGTCTAGTTTCAGCCCTTTCTGGTGAGGTTAAGCCCCTTGGCAAAAACCGCATTCTCCTGGGCCTTGGCCTTGTCGGCCTTGGAATTCTGGTCCTCTTTACTGGTCTGATTTCAAAGACAACGCCTGTGGGTGTACTGGGCTTCATCATCGCTTTGGGCGGGGTAATCACAGCTATCTCATCTATTGGGCGTCCGTCATTGCCAAAGCGCAAAGGTTCATCTTCGATCAGCGCTCGCCTTGAACAACGCTGGGATGAGCGCAATAACGGTGCCACTGACTAAATAAGCGCTTCTTTTTATCCAAGGGCTCCTGCGGGGCCCTTTTTTCATGCCTAAAAACAGGTGGGGAGGGGTGGGGCGGGGAAGGGTAAATAGTGGCGAAAGGTGGTTGAAAAAGGAGGAAAGTGGAGTAAAGTGGGGAATTAAGCGTGGTGAGTAAGCGCAGCGAACCTGGGGAAGGGGGCGCTAAAAATGTTTCTAGGCACCCACGAGCCACGCCTTGATGACAAGGGCCGTTTAATTTTGCCCGCGAAATTTCGCGAAGAACTCTCTTCAGGTTTAGTAATTACTAAAGGACAAGAACGTTGTCTTTATGTTTTTCCATCAGCAGAGTTTTCAGTTATTACAGAGACGCTAAAACAAGCGCCAGTCACTGCTAAATCAGCTCGCGATTACATGCGTGTGATGTTTGCAGGTGCACACGATGAAATTCCTGATCGTCAAGGTCGCGTAACTATTCCTCAAGGGCTTCGCACATATGCAGGACTTGAAAAAGATTGCGTTGTTATTGGTGCAAACACTCGCGTTGAAATTTGGGATGCAACTTCTTGGAATGAATATCTAGCAGATCGCGAAAAGGGATTTGCTGATGTTTCAGAGGAGGTATTCCCAGGCCTGTTCTAACTCTCTCATTTGTGGCCACCGCCGACCCTTCGAAAATAACGGCGCCCCTTCCCCGGCGCCGCTATCAAACAGATCCGTCGGCCGGCGGTGACCAGAGATGAGAGCACTGCAGTAATTAGCAAGAAATGAAAAAAAGTTACGTATGAGTTGAAAGGGGGAGAGGGTGAATAACAACGTTGCACATGTATCTGTGATGTTAAATCGTTGCATTGATTTACTAACCCCAGCAATTCAAAGTAGTACTCATCCAGTTGTTGTTGATGCAACTCTTGGCGCCGGTGGTCACACCGAGGCCCTACTCACTAAGTTTCCTCACTTAACTGTTATTGGCATTGATCGTGATGCAGATGCCCTGGCTAGTGCAACTAGTCGTCTTGCTCCTTTTGCCAATCGCCTTCGCACATCCCATGCAACCTTTGATCAGATTAGCGAAGTTGTGGCATCCCACGGATTCACAAAAATAGATGGTGCCCTCTTTGATTTAGGAGTCTCATCCATGCAGCTGGATCAAAGCGAGCGAGGCTTCTCCTACTCACAGGATGCACCACTAGATATGCGTATGGATCGCAGCCAATCACTGACTGCTGCCGAGATTGTTAACTCGTATGAGCCAGGCCAGTTAGTGAAGATTTTGCGTACATATGGCGAAGAAAAGTTCGCAACCAGAGTGGTGGAGAGAATCGTTAAAGCCCGTGCCATTGCACCGCTTAATTCAACTTCACAGCTAGCTGATCTGATTAAAGAGGCGATTCCAGCGGCAACTCGTCGCACAGGTGGAAACCCTGCCAAGCGAACTTTCCAAGCACTTCGCATCGAAACCAATGATGAGTTGGGTGCGATTACTCGCGCTCTGCCTGCAGCTATGGGCCTACTCGATATTGGTGCTCGTTTAGTTGTGATGTCATTTCAATCCCTTGAAGATCGCATTGTTAAAGAGTTATTCGTTGCATCGACAACCTCTGGCACACCACGTGGTCTGCCATTTGATCTACCTGAATTTGCTGCCAAGTTCTCACTTGTAATTCGTGGCAGTGAAGTTGCAACAGAAGAAGAACTCAATGAAAACCCGCGCTCAGCATCTGTTCGTCTGCGTGCAATTGAAAGGGTGGCGGCATAATGGCAATGACAGCGTTTGCTCCAGCAATCACGCGCTCACGTGAAATCATCGCAACTAAGACTGCAGAAGTTGCACTCAAACTAGTTCCTGATGTTTCAGAACAAAGTCAAGAAAATCGTAAGTATTTTGCCAAGTTTGTATCTGTCGTAGGCGTTCTTGCTTTGATGTTCCTTCTCTTCATCAATACATTACTCGCACAAGATGCTTTCACGCTTAGTAATTTAAAGCTTGAGGCAAAGATGGTCAGTGATCAACGTGAGGCAATCAATCGTCAAATTGATGCAATCGCAGCACCTGAGAACTTGGCAAAGGCAGCAACTGCCCTAGGCATGAAGCCATCTGAAACCCCAACGTTCTTGAGCCTTAATCCACCAGTAAAACCAGCAGAGAGTGTGGACAATGGGTAATTTTTCATTAGCTCATAACCGAATTAGAGCGCTAATCTTTTTATTGGCATTAGCAATGTTCGTATTTGGTTTGCGCCTAGTTCAGGTGCAGGCAGTGCAGGCAGGGGATTACCGCATGCGTGCTGTGAATGAAATGGAAAATACAAAATCTCTTCCAGCTCCTCGTGGTGAAATAACAGATATCAACGGAATCGCATTTGCCAGAAGCGTTGCTGCAACCAGCATTGTGGTTGATCAAACTCAGATTACAAACCCGGCACGAGTGGCTAACTTCATCGCACCGATTCTTGATTTACCGGTTGCCCAAGTTCAAGCCAGCATCACTGGTAAGCGCAAATGGAACATGGTCTATCAAAATGCCAAGCCAGCGCTATGGCAGAAACTCACTAAATCAATCTCAGAATTTAACTCTCAGTATCCAGCAATGAGTCCAGATCGAATTATTGGCTTCTTCCCTGAGCGCGGTTACATCCGTGAGTATCCATCTGGTTCATTGATTGCTTCATTAGTGGGCTTTGTTAATCGTGATGGCAAAGGCGCAACCGGACTTGAATCAAGTATGAATTCAACGATTTCAGGAATTGATGGCAAGTATTCTTTTGCCAATGGATATGGGGCAGAAATCCCAGGTTCTCAATCTGAAATCATTCCAGCACAAACGGGCACAACCGTTCGCTTAACTGTTGATCGCGATATTCAATGGGTTGCATCACAAGCTATCTCTGATGCCGTTAAATCTTCAAATGCTCTTAGTGGCACTGTAATAGTGATGGATCCAAAGACAGGTGAAATCCTGGCTCATGCCACTGCCCCAACCTTTAATCCTAATAACACTTCAAAAGTGGCACTCGTAGCGATGCGCAATCCCTCAGTGCAAGATGTCTATGAACCAGGCTCGACTGGCAAAGTTATGACTTTGGCCGCAGCCATTGAAGAGAAGAAAGTAACTCCAGAGACAGTCATTACAGTGCCGTATGCACTTAAGCGCTCGACTAAGGTTTTCCATGATCACGATAAGCATCCAACTCAGTACTTAACAACTGCTGGAGTGTTGGCTGTTTCAAGTAATACTGGATCTATTCAAATTGGTGAGTTGCTTTCTAACGATAAGTTTTATGAGTATTTAACTAGATTCGGTGTGGGTTCAAAGACTGGTTCAGGACTACCTGGTGAATCTCGAGGAATCCTTCCAAAGGTTGCGGATTGGTCAGGAACTTCAGCGCCAACTATGGCTTTTGGCCAGGGCTATTCACTGACGGCCATGCAAGCGACAAGTATTTTTGCAACTATTGCCAATGACGGTGTTCGAGTTTCACCGACTGTAATTGCAGGAACTCGTGATGCAAGTGGAAACTTCACACCTGCACCAGGGCGCACGAGTCAGCGTGTAGTTAGTTCAGAGACTGCAAAAGCTATGCGCTTGATGATGGAGAGTGTTGTATCTGGAAATGGAACTGCTCCGAGTGCAGCAATCCCTGGTTATCGCGTGGCAGGTAAGACTGGTACAGCCCAGCGCATTGATGACACATGCGGTTGCTATCGCGGATACACCGCTTCATTTATCGGTTTTGCTCCTGCAGATAAACCTGCATATGTCATCAGCGTGACTATTCAAGATCCAAAAGGGATGCACTGGGGCGGTGTTCTAGGTGGGCCTGTATTTAAGAAAGTAATGTCATTTGTTTTACAGTCTCGCCATATTGCACCCACCGGCACAAAATTTGAACCAGTCCCTTTGGATAAAAAAGAGTTAGCTGCAAAGAAGGCTCAGGATGCAACGGCCAATAACTAGCCACCAGAAAAAGCTCTCTGCGCTATGCGCCATAGTTGGGGCCGAATCAACTTCTAAAGAGTTAGAAAGTATTGAAGTGGGCGGAATTTCCCAAGCTAGTGATTCAGTTTTACCTGGAGATCTCTTTATTGCTCTGCCTGGTCAAAAGGTGCATGGAGCGCAATTTGCCTCCGATGCTATTTCACGGGGAGCGGTTGCAGTTCTTACTGATGCCATCGGTGCTAAAGAAGTAAAGGGTGTTCCAGTGCTTGTTTCCACAAATCCTCGAAGAGCTGCTGGAATTGCAAGTGCCTGGTTTTACTCAGAACCGATGCGAGATCTCTATAGCGTTGGTGTTACAGGAACTAATGGCAAAACCACAGTAACAACATTGCTTCATCAAATCATGTGCGCAGCTGGCAGAGATAGCGGGTTAATCGGAACCGTTGAAACGCGTATTGGAGTTGAGAGCATTGCTAGTGAGCGAACTACCCCTGAAAGCCCTGATTTGCAGGCGCTATCTGCGGTGATGCGTGAGCGCCATATGCGCAATCTGATTATGGAAGTTTCAAGCCATGCAATAACATTAGAGCGAATTCGTGGCAGTCACTTTGCGGTTGTCGGATTTACCAATCTTTCACAAGACCATCTAGATTTTCATGAAGATATGGAAGATTACTTTGCGGCCAAAGCAAAGCTATTTACTTTTGAATATGCAGATCTAGCAGTCATTAATCTTGATGATCCTTATGGAAAGCGATTAGCGGCACAAACAGAGCTACCTGTGGTTACTTTATCTAGACTAGATACGAGTGCCACCTGGCACTATGCATCGATTGCCTCTGATTATGTTGGTGCTTCAGTCTCCATCCGTGGAGGCGGCGGAATTCTTATTGAAGCTAAAACTGCTTTGCATGGTGGATTTAATTACGACAATCTATTGATGGCAGTTGCCATTGCAGTAGAAAGTGGAATTGATCCGATTGATATCGCTGCAACTATACCAATACTCACCGGTGCTGCTGGGCGTCTTGAGGCTGTGCGCCTTGGACAGAACTTCACAGCACTTGTTGATTATGCACATTCACCAGATGCGGTGAAACGAGTATTAGAAGCAGCAGCAGAGATTACTGATGGAAAAGTAATTGCCGTGCTTGGTTGTGGGGGAGACAGAGATAAAACAAAGCGCACCTTAATGGGACAAGCAATTCACGATGGCGCTGACATTGCTATCTACACCAGTGATAACCCACGTTCTGAGAAAGCTGAAGAGATTCTGGTTCAGATGGTTTTAGATATAGATGTGGTGCCACCTAGTGAAGTAATTGTTGATAGAGCCCAAGCTATTCGTGCAGCGGTAAATCTGGCCCAAGCCGGAGATGTTGTGATGGTTTTAGGTAAGGGTCACGAAAAAGGTCAAGAGATTAATGGAAAAGTTTATGAATTTGATGATCGCATTGAATTAGCTAAAGCGATTGAAGATAAGAAATGATCACTTTAACTGCTGGTGAGATTGCCCTATTAGTTGGTGGAGAGCTTTTGTGCGATAGGGATTTGCTAATTTCAAAGGCACCGGTATTTGATTCTCGTTTAGCAACACCTGGATGTTTCTTTTTAGCCCTTAAAGGTGAGAACGCCGATGGGCATGAGTTTGCAGCCGATGCATACCGAAATGGTTCGATGTTCTCTCTTACATCGAAGCGTATAGATGGTCCATGCATTGTTGTGAAAGATGTTCTTGAAGCCTTATCTATCCTGGCAGCTTTTGTGAGAAGGCGTTTAGACAAATTAGTTGTCATTGGAATCACAGGATCGCAAGGAAAGACAAGCACTAAAGATTTGTTGACACATATGTTGGGCGCTGTAGGTCCGACCGTTGCACCTGCAGGATCATTTAATAATGATTTAGGACTACCAATAACTTTGCTGCAATGTGATGATCGTACTCGTTTTTGTATCCTTGAAATGGGTGCGCGACATTTGGGCGATATTGCCCGTCTGTGTGAGATTGCAAAACCAAATATTGGTGTTGTCCTCACCGTTGGAACAGCCCACATTGGTGAGTTTGGTTCTCGTGAAGTAATTGCACAGACAAAAGGTGAGCTGATTGCATCACTTGATAAAGATGGCATTGCAATCCTTGGAACATATGATGAATTCACACCCAAGATGGCCTCCTTGCATCAGGGCCAAGTAATTTTCTTTGGTGAAAAAGCAGATATTCAAGTGCGTGCAGCTGATGTTGAAATGCGCGAGGGACGACCACACTTTGACTTAGTAACTCCAGCGGGACGAGATGCTGTGGGAATGCGCGCAGTGGGAGCCCATCAGGTAGCAAATGCACTGGCAGTTGCTGCGGTGGGAACTGCACTAGCACTGCCGTTGGAATTGATTGCTAGTTCTTTATCTACAGCTGAAATATCTAGTAAGTGGCGCATGGAACTCCATGAAAGCGCTGACTTACTCATCATTAACGATGCCTATAACGCCAACCCAGAATCGATGAGTGCTGCAATGCGCGCACTCGTACTCTTTGCCCAAGAGCGTGGGGGTTCTGCATGGGCATTTGTTGGAAAGATGAATGAACTTGGCCAGACACAGGGGCCACAAAGCTCTGCAATTGGGGCCCTTGCGGTTGAATTAGGAATTGATCATTTAGTTGAAATCAATGCTCCTGAATACGGAGATCCAGTTGGTGCGATGGTTGTTCACCACCGTTCAAGCATTGAAGCAGCTCTTGATTTAGTGGAGTACTTCGCACCTGGTGATGTTGTTCTGGTGAAAGCATCTCGTTCGCAAGGTTTTGAAGTTCTCGCAGAATCACTAGAACGTGCCTGGAAAGAAAAGAGTGGGGTCGATTCATGAGACAGATTCTTATCGCTGGAGCCTTCGCTCTCGCCTTTGCCCTCTTTGGTACAAAGGTATTAATTCGAATTCTTGCAGCACGTGGCTACGGTCAAATCATTCGAGATGATGGGCCATCAACACATAAAACAAAGCATGGAACACCAACTATGGGCGGCATCATTTTTATTCTTGCAGCAATTTTTGGTTATCTCATGGCACACCTTCTCACTGGTACGCCAACGACGGCCTCGGCCCTATTAGTTATTGGCTTGGTTGTTGGTTTAGGTTTTGTTGGCTTTCTTGATGATTGGCTCAAAGTTTCACGTCAAAACTCTCGTGGACTTAAGGGACGTTACAAACTTCTAGCCCAGGCATCATTTGCTGGCGTCTTTGGTTATGCAGGTCTGCAATTTGCTGATCAATACAATCTCACTCCAATTTCGCAGTACCTATCAACTGTTAGAGAAACATCAATCTACTTAGGCACTGGCTTAGTTATTGCCTTTGTCATCCTGATGGTGATGTCGGCAAGTAATGGTGTGAATTTGACTGATGGTCTTGATGGTTTAGCAACAGGTGCAACCATCATGACTTTTCTGGCTTTTGTTTTAATCGGTGTGTGGGAGTTTGGTCAAAGTTGCTCAATCGATGCGATAGCTACAACTAACTGTTACCAAGTTCGAGACCCACTTGACCTTGCTGTTCTAGCTGCAGCATTTGCTGGAGGCTGCACAGGTTTTCTTTGGTGGAACACAGCACCTGCCAAAATCATTATGGGAGACACCGGGTCACTAGCCCTTGGGGCAGCTATTGCAGGCTTTGCAACAACGCTTCGAGTAGAACTGCTTTTGATTCCACTTGGCGGCTTATTTGTTATTGTCACAATGTCAGTAGTAATTCAGACTCTCTACTTCAAGATGAGTGGTGGCAAGCGTATTTTTCGCATGGCACCACTTCACCATCACTTTGAGTTAAAAGGTTGGGCTGAGATAACCGTTGTTATTCGCTTTTGGATTATTGCTGGACTCAGTGTTGCTGGTGGCCTAGGTCTGTTTTATGCACAGTGGGTAGCTAAGTAATAACCATGCCACTTTCTTTTAATGGTCAGAGAATTCTTATTCTTGGCGCAGGTGTTACGGGTAATGCTGTTGCCCGATCACTTTTAAAAAGAGGCGCTGTCGTAAGCATTACTGATGACAACCCAGCAGCTAAATCTGAACACACAGTAATTGATGCTAAAAAAGTAGTCGTGAAGGATTTTGATTCAGTAGTTGTTTCACCAGGCTGGCGACAAGATCACCCATTGGTAGTCGCTGCAATTAAGGCAAAACTAACTCTGCTCAATGAAGTTGATTTGGCTTGGCAGATTAAGAGTGAGATAGCACCAGGGCAAAAGTGGCTTGCAATAACTGGTACCAATGGAAAGACAACTACGGTTGAAATGGTTGCGGCAATGCTAAAAAGCGGTGGGCTCAAGGCAACTGCGTGTGGCAACGTTGGTGAAACCGTTATTGAAGTAGTTGATTGCAGTGATGCTTTTGAAGTGCTTGTTCTTGAGCTCTCCTCTTTTCAGTTGCACTGGTCTAAGCAGGCACAATTTGTTGCATGTGCAATTCTCAATATTGCCGATGATCACATCGATTGGCATGGGAGCTTTGATGCCTACGCAAATGCAAAACTGACAATTCTTGATCGAACACCAACAGCAATTTTGAATGCAAGTGACGGTGAAATCGTCAAGCGCTCAAGCCATTGGCAGGGCCGCAGAGTTTTTTATAGCTTAGATACCCCAGCACCAGGTGAGATTGGTTTAGTGGAAGAGCTACTGGTCGATCGAGCATTTGTGCAAGATCCCCAAGAAGCATCAATGTTTGCTGAGTTAGCTGAAGTAAAACCAACAATCCCACACAATGTTTCCAATACTTTAGCCGCAGCTGCACTTGCCAGAACCGTTGGTGTTTCTCATGAAGATATTCGAAGCGCAATCAAGGCCTTTAGACCAGGGCGTCACCGCATTGAAACGGTGCATACGGCTGATTCAATCAACTGGGTCGATGATTCCAAGGCTACAAATCCCCATGCGGCAACTGCATCACTTCTTTCGCATGAGTCTGTGATTTGGATTGCTGGAGGATTAGCTAAAGGTGCTGCGATGGAAGAGTTAGTTGAGCGAACAGCCAAGCGAATTAAAGCTGCCATTCTTATTGGCACTGATAGAGGTTTAATTGAAGATGCACTAATCAAAATCTGCCCAGATGTTCCACGTGTTCTCGTTGATGCTAATTCATCCCAGGAGTTAATGGAAAGAGTAGTGAGTGTGGCCCTAGGCCTTGCTCGATCAGGGGATACGGTTCTATTAGCACCGGCTTGTGCTTCTATGGATCAATTCATTTCCTATGCCGATCGCGGTGATCGCTTTGCTGCAGCAGTGAAGAAAGTTGTGAGCAAATGAAAGTACAAAAGCGAAACACGCTTTTCTCACGCCCCATCAATCTCTATTATATGTTAGTTGGCAGTACGATGGCCTTGAGCATTTTTGGACTCATCATGGTTTTCTCTGCCTCCTCTATTTACTCCTTAGAAAACAAGGGCGCTACGTGGGCAATTCTCTTTCGCCAACTCTTATTCTTGGTTCTAGCACTTCCTATGGCATGGGTGCTCTCACGCTTTTCTCTGGCTCGTTGGAAATTCTTTGCCCGTTTTGGTGTTCTAGCTTCAGTGGGATTGCTGGCTATTGTGCAATTGCCTGGTGTTGGTAAAAGTGTGAATGGTAATAACAACTGGATTTCACTTAGCTTTGTCGATGTTCAACCCAGTGAAATCGCCAAGTTCTTGATGATTTTGTGGGCTGGTTCAATTTTGGCCAAACGCGAGAGCGCAGGAGATATTCAAGCCAATGTGCTCAAACTTATTGCTCCAGCATTCTTACTCTGTATCTTCTTAGTTCTTCTTGGAAAAGATTTAGGAACAGCTTCAGTATTTGCCTTTGTTTTGGCAGGAATGTTGTGGGTATCTGGAGTGCACCTCAAGCTTTTTGCAACGATTTCAGCAGTTGGATTCTTAGGCATTGCAGCGCTAATTATCTCTGCGCCATACCGCGTTGCGCGATTCTCGGTTTTTCTCAATCCATTTGCTGAAGATCAATACAAATCAGTTGGCTGGCAGCCTGCACACAGCCTCTTAGGCCTAGCTAGTGGTGGCTTGTTTGGTGTGGGACTTGGAGCAAGTCGCCAAAAGTGGGGGAATCTTCCTGAAGCCCATACCGACTTCATTTTCTCTGTCATCGGTGAAGAGTTAGGTCTTTTTGGAACTATCGCAACTTTGATAATGCTCTCAACTCTATTATTTTCTATCTTTAAAATTGCATTGCGAACACAAGATCCTATGGTGCGCTATGTCTGTTCAGGCATTGGTTGCTGGATAGGTGTTCAAACTGTGCTCAACATCGGCTCTGCAGTCAGCGTTCTTCCCGTGGTGGGTGTAACTTTGCCACTACTTTCCTATGGAGGTTCGGCGTTGATTGCTACGTATATGGGAATTGCATTTGTTATTGGTGCAGCCCGTAGAGATCCGGCAATTTATAAAGAACTGGAAAAAACAGGAATACCGAAGTGGCTTCGATAGTTCTTGCTGGCGGGGGCACCGCGGGCCATATCGAACCGGCATTGGCTGTGGCAAGGGTATGGAGGAGCCAAAACCCTCACGATGAAGTTACATTTTTAGGAACAGCGCAAGGTTTAGAAAATACCTTGATTCCAGCTGCAGGCTTTAATGTGCGCAATATTCCAAAGGTGAAAATTTCACGAAAGCCTTCACCTTCATGGTTGCATATTCCCTTTGACTTAGTTGTATCAGTAAAAGAGTGCCATTCCCTCTTGAAAGGTGCAGATTTACTCATGGGCTTTGGTGGTTATGTAAGTGCACCTGCCTATATCGCAGCTCGAATACTTGGTGTGCCAACGATTATTCATGAGGCCAACGCAAGGCCTGGATGGGCAAATCGACTAGGTGCACTTTTCACCCCATATTTAGCAGTTGCCCATGGAGTTAATGCAGGCATCTTTAGCAAAGCTTTGATTACGGGTTTGCCACTTCGCAGTGATGTTGCAGATGCACTCAAAGGTGCTGGCGCAAATTGGCGCAATGCCAGAGCCGAGGCAAAACACCGTTTGGGTTTTAGCCCTGCTACACCTTTGGTTTTCGTCGTGGGCGGTTCACAAGGATCAGTTGCAATAAATAAAGTTATAGAGCAAAGCGTGCCGATGTTTTCAAATAAAGGCGTTGCCGTGATGCATTCAGTGGGTCGCACAAATGTGTTGCCACCAGCTACTGATCTCTATCGCCCAGTGGCATATGTGGACCAGATGGCTGATGCCTATTTAGCTGCTGATCTGATTATTGCGCGCAGTGGAGCAGTAACTTGCGCTGAATTTAGGGCCCTTGGCCGTTACGCTCTTTTTGTGCCACTGCCAATTGGAAACGGAGAACAGTTCCACAATGCACGTGGTTTAGTTGCAGACGGGCGAGCTGAAGTTATTGATCAAAAGGAATTCACAAGCAGTTATTTGCAAACACATATTGATGCCCTCCTAACTTCTAGTAACTCAGCACCCCTTGAAGGTTCAACGCTAGATGCAGATGCAGCCCTAAAAATCGCAGCTTTAGGCCAACATGCACTGGAGGCTCGATGAATAAGCCAACGTTGCAATCTCTGATTGGCAAGCGAATTCACTTTATTGGCATTGGTGGTGCTGGTATGAGCGGATTGGCTCGTATTTCACTCTCTCATGCAATAACTGTCAGTGGGTCAGATGCTAAAGATTCCTCTGTCGTTAAAGCTCTGCAGGCACTCGGTGCAACTATTTCAACAGCGCATGCCGCCGCTAATGTGGATGGCGCTGATTTAGTCGTTTACTCAACTGCAATTTCAACTTCAAATGTAGAACTTATGCGGGCCCAAGAGTTAAAACTTATGACTCTCACGCGCGCTGCCGCACTCTCAATATTGATGTCTGAATCAAAGAGTATTGCTGTGGCGGGTACTCATGGCAAGACCACAACATCTTCGATGATGGCTGTAGCGCTACAAGCATGTGGAGCTGATCCATCTTTTGCAATTGGCGGAACAATTACTGCTTCTGGCTCTAACGCTCACCGCGGAACAGGTGAAATCTTTGTTGCAGAAGCCGATGAATCTGATGGCTCATTTATTGAATATCATCCATATGCCGCAATAGTGACAAATGTTGAACATGATCACGTTGACTTCTTTGCAACTCCAGCCGACGTTGTTCAAGCCTTTAAAGATTTTGCTGCAACTATTAAGTCAGAAGGCTTCCTTACTTACTGCGCAGATGATGAAGGCGCCAAAGCTTTGGCCGCAACTATTACAACCTGTGCACTGATTTCCTATGGAACCGGTGAAGAGTGCGATTTGCGATTAGATTCCATTGAGTTAGAGGCAATGGGCTCACGCGCCCGTGCCATTTGGCGGGGTAAAGTCGTTGGTTTCATTGAACTTCAAGTACCAGGCCATCACAACTTACTTAATGCCGCTGCAGTACTTGCAACAGGATTAAATCTTGGTTTTGCTGCCCCGGAATTACTCACGGGATTGGCGCTCTTTAGGGGCACGGGACGACGTTTTGAACTCAAAGGAACAGTTCATGGCATCCGAGTTATAGATGATTATGGACATCACCCAACAGAGATTGATGTGACATTAAAGGCTGCACGTCGCTTTGCAGGTGATGGACGCTTAATCGTTATCTTCCAACCACATCGCTATTCACGAACAAAGGCCTTTTCATCCCAGTTCGCCAAAGTACTCGATATGGCAGATCGAGCGATTGTTCTTGAGGTCTATTCAGCAAGTGAAAAACCAATTGCTGGTGTTACATCCCGCTTGATTACAGATGCGATGAGCCATGGGGAGTACATACCAAATTTCATCGAGGTCACAGATTCAGTGATTGATTCGGCAGAGCCACAAGATGTCATCATCACTCTAGGCGCAGGAGATGTGAGCTCTTTGGCACCCATCATCGTTGACGGTCTGAGCCGTCGTTTCGGATAAATGAAAAACAAGCGACTCATTGCACTTGCTACCGCAATCTTTGTGGGAGCTGCCTCCTACGCTCTGGGTTGGTCAACTCTCTTCACTGTCAGCTCAGTGGAAGTAATGGGCATAGATCAAAGATTGCCTCAAAGTATTAAGGTTGGAGAAAAGCTGGCACGAGTGGAACCCCGGGCAGTTGCAGCAATATATGAAAAGTTTGCATTTGTGCAAGATGCACAAGTGAGTAGAAATTGGATTTCCGGCAAAGTTACGATCGCGATTACATCAAGAACCCCAGTTGCCATCTTCAATAATCAAGCGATAGATGATTCAGGAAAAGTTTTTGCACTTAAGGGCGAGCTGCCAGCTGCTTTGCCACAGATTCAGGCTAGCTCTGTTGAAATCGCTGTGGCGGCTGTGGAGTTCATGAACTCGTTACCTCAGGAAATCAGGTCGAATCTAGAGATTCTCAAGGTTCGAAGCACAGGGGCTTATGTCATGGACGTTGATGTGCAGGGCCGAAAGGTTGAGGTTCGATGGGGATTTGCAACAGAGAATGAGTTAAAAGCAAAGGTTTATAAGGCTTTATTGGAACAACCAGAAAATGCACAGTTAAAGAGGATGGATCTCTCTGCACCACATGCACCAATCGTTAAATAAAGTTTTTTAAACGACACAATAAATAAATCATGTCGGTGTTTGATTAAGAGCCTTGCGCACTTTACGTTCGCCTTATAGAAAACGTTGAATTATAAGGCTCAAGTAGAGGTTTATGGTTCCCAAGGAGGATACAAGTGGCTTCACCGCAGAATTATTTAGCAGTCATCAAGGTTGTTGGCATTGGTGGCGGTGGAGTTAATGCAATCAATCGCATGATTGATGTTGGACTCAAAGGTGTTGAGTTCATTGCAATTAACACAGATGCACAACATCTATTGATGAGTGATGCAGATGTGAAGTTGGATATTGGTAGAAAAACAACACGTGGTCTTGGAGCTGGCATGGATCCAGAAAAGGGACGCGAAGCAGCACTTGATCACGCAGATGACATTGAAGAAATCTTGCGCGGTGCAGATATGGTTTTTGTTACAGCAGGAGAAGGTGGTGGAACTGGAACTGGCGCAGCCCCAGTTGTTGCAAAGATTGCGAAAGATATTGGAGCATTAACTATTGGTGTTGTTACACGCCCATTCTCATTTGAGGCAAAACTTCGCTCAGCACAAGCAGATGTTGGTATCGAAGCTCTGCGCACAGAAGTTGATACGTTAATTGTTATTCCAAACGATCGTCTTCTTGCGATTTCAGATCGCACCATCACTTTGGCAGATGCCTTTAAGAGTGCAGATCAAGTTCTTCTTTCAGGCGTTCAAGGAATAACAGAGATCATCACTCAGCCAGGATTAATCAATCTTGACTTTGCAGATGTGAAAGCTGTTATGTCAGGAGCAGGTTCTGCGCTAATGGGAATTGGTTCTGCACGAGGAGAAAATCGCGCACTACGTGCTGCTGAGTTGGCTATCTCTTCACCACTTCTTGAAGCATCAATTGATGGAGCTATGGGAGTCTTGCTATCAGTCTCTGGTGGATCAGATCTTGGTCTCTTTGAAGTCAATGAGGCATGCGAGCTGGTTCAATCTGCTGTTCACCCAAATGCCAAGTTCATCTTTGGAACCACAATTGATGATGCACTGGGTGATGAAGTTCGCATCACTGTTGTTGCAGCTGGCTTTGAGGGAGGGGAACCTCGCAAGGTTGTAACTCCGGTTATTGATGCAGCAACTTTGGGCGGGGTTGCCAATCCAATTCCAAGCAATGACCCAATCTCCGTTGCTTTGGATTTAGATTCTGAGTCAACTCCACGCCGCCGAGTTACTTTTGAAGAACTCGTAGCCGAGGATGAGATCGACGTTCCAGACTTCATGAAGTAAGGGCAATTGCCTAGCGTTTTTACTACTAGGCGCAATGGCGCAAGCCTTGCGCCCTATGAGTCATTGAACTTGGCTCAACACGTGGGTGATAGCCCAGAAACTGTTGCCCGCAATCGCGACCTTTTATCAAATTTAACTGGTCCTATTCAGTTTATGAATCAGGTTCATGGTGATGAAGTTGTTGTGGTGAAATCACTCATTGATGATCCAAGGTGTGATGCGCTGATTACTCGTGAGCCAGGAATTGCCCTAGCAGTGATGGTTGCTGACTGCATACCGCTTCTACTCTCATCATCAACTGTTGTTGGGGCAGTGCACGTTGGCAGGCGCGGGCTAATGAATTCAGTGGCGATTAAAGCAGTTGAAGCGATGCGAAAACTAGGCGCTGATCAAATCCATGCGCAGTTAGGTCCATCAATTTGCGGTCGGTGTTATGAAGTTCCACACGAGTTAGCCGATGAAGTGGTTGCTAAGCATCCTGCGGCATCATCTCTGACTAACAACTTAACTCCGGCTCTGGATTTACCGAGAGCTTTGATTGCAGATTTGGTAGCAAACAGTGTTACCTATGAAGCTTCAACAATCTGTGCTTTTGAAAATGATGAGTATTTCTCCTATCGACGCCATAACATCACGGGTAGAAATGCAGGTGTGGTGTGGCTATAGATCGCAGAAGTGAGATTGCGGGCAACTTAGAGACAGTTCGTGAGCAGATATCAAAGGCTGCTCAGAGCGCGGGCAGGTCAGTCAATGAGATAACACTTATTGCAGTGACTAAGACTTTTCCAGCAAGTGATATTGAGATTTTGAAGGAACTAGGTGTGAGTAATTTTGGTGAAAATAGAGATTCAGATGCAGTGCCAAAGGCAGCTGCAATCCCGGGTACCTGGCATTTTCAGGGTCAGATACAGAGTAATAAGCTGAAATCAATTTGCTCTTGGGCCAATGTGATTCACTCTTTGGATGAGATTCGGCATTTTGAAGTGATTGAGAAAAACGCTGCGCATCCTCTCGATATTTTCTGTCAGGTTTCACTCGATGGTGCAGAGGGACGTGGGGGAGTCAGTGAGAAAAAGCTCTATGAACTGGCCAAGGAGATTGAGAAATCGCACACCCACAGACTTCAAGGCCTGATGGCTGTTGCCCCACCAGGCATTGATCCCACAGTTGCATTTTCAAAATTATCAGCGATCCACAAGGCTTTTATGGCCGATTTTCCCAGGGCAAATAAATTATCTGCCGGCATGAGTGGGGACTTTAAAGAGGCGATTGCCTATGGTGCGACACATATTCGAATAGGTAGCCAAATCCTGGGTTCGCGCTAGGGCTACAGGTACCGTTTACCTATGGCTAATGCTCTCAAGCGCGTCGCGAACTACTTAGGTTTGATGGACGACCCAGAATTCGATACACCAATTGCAACTTCAACTGCTCCAGCAACGACATCAAGTGATGTGCGAATCAAACCGCGCTCACCACGTCCGGTCTCTTCAGTTGTGACAACCTCTTCTGTAGAAGTTGCACCGCAATTAGATTTACCAGTCCTAGATCGCATCGTCACATTGCACCCACGTTTTTATAACGAGGCCCGCACAATCGGTGAGCACTTTCGCTTAGGCAATCCAGTCATCATTAATTTGACAGATATGGATGAGTCAGAGCACAAGCGCTTAGTTGACTTTGCAAGTGGACTTGCATTTGGTTTGCACGGAACAATTGAGCGAGTGACAAAGAAGGTTTTCCTTTTGTCTCCAGCTAATGTTTCAATCGATGTTGAAGACAAGTCAGCTGCAGCTCAAGCAAGTTTCTTTAATCAGAGCTGATTTAAGTGAGCATCGGAGCGTTACTTGCTAACGTCCTGCAGTTATTTCTCTTTGCCCTACTAGCTCGTTTAATCCTGGATTATGTCCGTATGTTTGCACGCAACTGGCGACCTA
>SXYM01000089.1 GCA_005789205.1 Actinomycetota bacterium
ATGGCCCTGATTTCTCAAGGCCACCACCATCGAACACTCCAAGGCAAAATGACTTTGTCGTTCCGAGTTACCAGCTCGATCACTTAACCATTTTCTTGCAAAGCAAGACAAAGGAATTAAAGCAGAGTTTCGTATTACGCAGAGTAGTTATTACAGATCAAAGGAGAGTCTGACATCAACTCTTCGCCCTAGCTCTAACTTTTCGGGCAAACGGATAGCGTTCTTAATAGGAACTAAGTAAGCACCATCTTTAGGTATAAGTGTAGTTTTCCATTGAGTTGAATTGATTGTGACATTGGTGTGGAGGACTCCCCAGCCATAAGTCTTTGCTGCTGCAATAACCTTTATCTCTTCAGTGATTTCTTGAGGAGTTTGAATGAAGTAGAAAGGTGCAGGACCGCGCCACTCAATGAGCTCGTTGGTAAAGCGCAGATCCATGGCAAAAGTGTAAGGGTGAGCGTGCGTGGAGAGGTTATCCACAAAAATCCCCCATACTTCAAATGAATATGACAGAGATGGGCGCTAAGTTATCCCTTGTGAAGAAAACTATCGCCATCATGTGTGCCCTGCTGTTTTTGGCACCTGCTACTGCCGTGGCCGCCAGCGATAAGTTCTCAGATTCTCAAACCACACTTTCTTATTCAGTCTATAAGCCAAGTAATACTCTGGGTTTAAGGACAACAAAGTTTTCTCTCCTCACCTGCCAGCCAGGTGAACAAGATTGGCTCTTTATTCAATACGGTGGAACTGTGCGTTATCTGCAGATTATGCAAACAGAGGCTGGTATTAAATGCTCTGATCCTGGTCCATCTAAGTTTCTAAAAACAGTTGTAGTAAATGGAATCAAAGCTAGGGCCTATGTCTACTGTGATCCCTCTCAAATCTCTGAAGCGGCTTATAAACGCTGCGGGATAGAGGATATCAGCCGTGTGGGTGGTTATTTGATGTTCACAACAAAGGCTGTCAAGGGATTAAGTGCAACAGAGATTCAAGTCCAAGGAATTGGTGGAATTACTTATGCCCAGTTAGTAGCTGTGGCAAAAAGTTTAAAGACTGTTAAAGCCAGTGGAAAACCTCTTGCGCAATCTCTACCGCCCATCATGATTGATCCCCTCACCACAACAGATGTTTCTGTGCGAGCAGGTAGTTCAATTGTTTTAACGGTTGCAGAGCCAGCAAAATGGAGCGCTGAGGTATTAAATGATGGAGTTGTTTCCTTTGTTCCAGGTGGTGATCAAGGTGGGTTCATAACAAATCCTGCGTTGAAAGCTCTGATTTCTGGTGCCACCACAGTCAAGCTAGTTAATTCAGATAATCCAACTAAGCTCTATCAGTTAGAGATAATTGTTAACCCTTAGGGTGTGCTAGTAACCAATCCATAACCTGTAGGGCGAAAGATGAATCAAGCGTTGGTCCGTGGGAACCACCATCTATAGTCCACAGTTCAACCGATGCGCTGGGACAACTAAACAGAGTGGGAATTGATTCTTTTCCTTCCAGGCTTGTGATTAAATCGAATGCAGTACCAAGGGTTGGCTTGAGTGAGCACTGATCAATACCTGCCCAGCGTTTTACACTTTCTTGCGCTGAAGTAAATTCATTTCCTAAAATCTGACCACCTTTGTAATCAATGACAGCATCATTAGTGCCATGAATGTGTAAGACACTTACTGGAGATTTAGCTGCGCAG
Source organism: Actinomycetota bacterium (assembly GCA_005789205.1). Lineage (GTDB taxonomy): Bacteria > Actinomycetota > Actinomycetes > Nanopelagicales > Nanopelagicaceae > Planktophila. The sequence continues at coordinate 1,691 of SXYM01000089.1, forward strand.
TTATCTAATGCAGTATCCATAGCCCCAGCCAATCCTGCAATAGCTGCAACTGTTTGAGGGTAGGTGCACGCAAATCTATAACTCATAAAATGTCCGTTGGAATGGCCAAAGATATAGATGCGCCGGGGGTCAACTGAAACCTTCTGAGATATTTCATCTATGAGGCCTTGAATATATGCGCCATCATCGACTGGATTAGCATTGAAATTGCAACATGCTTCAGAAGCATTCCAAAATTGATTGCCCTGACTATCTATAAGACCATCGAGTGCGGCATAGATTACGCCTCGCTTATTTGCCGCTACGTCCATCTTTGCAAAACGTTGATGGTCCAAGCTTGTACCCATATATCCATGTAAATCAATGATCAAAGGCGCAGGAACGCTGTGTGAATACCCGATGGGCAAAGTGACTATTGCAGGCCGATCTCCCCCAACGCTAAATACAGATGAGTGTGCTGTATCTTGAAATTCTATTGACTTAAAATCTTTGCTCACTGGACTCTGAACAAAGATAAAGCCCACAGCAACGGCGAGAATAATTGCCATTGCACGTGAAATCTTCTTTCCCAAGCGTTGCGGCAAGCCCCCAATGGCGCTAGTTCTATCTTGCTCTAAATCTTTGATTACATTGAGAAAATGAAAGGCGACACCTAGGAGCGAGCTAGCTGCCAAAACCCATAGGGGTGGTGTGCGATTGACTGCATAGAAAATTGAAGCTGGTAGTGCAGCACATGCAATTACATACGGCAGAGGCGAAAGAGGTGAGAACTTAAAGTAGAAGTTGTAGGCAATTCCACATCCCACACCCAATAAATAAACACTGCCACCCTTTAATCCCAGTGGACCAATCAGATTTGCAATCACTGCAATAGGAATGAATATAAAGGTTGTTCTGCGCAGGTTCTCTGGGTTGATTGTTCCTGCAACTAGAGGCTTATTGGTTCGATTATGTTTTAAATCATCCTCATAGTCATAGAGATCATTGCTCCAGCCAATAATGAGTTGGCCAAGAAAAACAGTGAAGGCAATGACATAGGCCGGGCCTTCCCACCACAGCTGTGTGCCTAAAGCAAAGGAAATTGTAGTAATAAGCATGGTCGGCCCAAAGTGAGCCGCTTTTAGATAAGCGCGAATCTTTAACAATCGCATGCGCTATCAACGGCTTGCGACGGCGCAACATCCATTGCAGGACTTCTCCTAAAGAAACCAGATGGCTTTAAGTGAAAGCCTGTGCGCTCAACTGGCATTACTGGCCAATCTTCTGTGCGAGGAATGTGGTTAGTTCCAAAGACATGCCAAAGTACAACGTCAGTGTTTTCAATAGAGCGATCATTCTTAGTCCACTCAGGAAGACCTGCACCACCTTCATGTTGGAATGGGTAATCTCCAGCTGGATAGCGCTCTGATTCAACGTTTGGTGTTACCCACAAGTGGCTATACATAAAGCCGGCTCGCTTACCTAATACTGAATCTTTGTGAGCTAGTGGATAGGTGGTGTGACCAGGAATAAGTTTGTAACCAATTGAATGTCCCACATGATTTTTCTTATTTGGATTAATCACTTTCCAAAAACGAGACTTAATAGGGTCAACTAAACGCTGGGCAGCGTTCTCACTTTTTAGGACAGTCTCACTTGTTTCATAGGCACCGCCATAAGGATTCTTCTCCCCCACAGGATGAGCAAATGATTCAATCTCAACAACTGAGTTGTTAACACCATCAATTTCTAGATCCATTCGAGCGCACAAAATATGTTGGTGATAGGGCGCCCACAAACCTGGTTCTAACTCTGTAGCTGATGGATGATCAACTCCTGGCTTATCGGCCAAAGTTAAAACAATTCCTGTTAGCTTTGCTTCAAACTCAATTGATCCATCTTGGTAGAAATACCAAAAGTAACCGTATTCATAGTTGTTGACCGTAACTATGGAGGATGCAACAAAGCGACGACCTCGGCGCACTTCTGTGTGTCCATCCACGTCAACGTGCTTCCATAGGATTCCAAAGTCTTCTTCATGCATACAGATGGCGTTCTTTATCGTGCGAACGATGCCATCACCCTCAGTAACGGCCACATCTAGATAGAGGATCTCTCCTAGGCAATCACAGCCAAGAGTCAGTGAGTTGGTGAAGTTGCCTAAACCAAACTCTCCTGTGTCAAAAGCATTTTTACGATAGGCACCTTGTGCTGGATCACCGTATGGAATAACTAACTCTGCAATCGACAAGCGGTGTGCAATCTTGCGTGGTGCGCCCTCATCTGTGAAATTCACATCGTGAATTACTAGACCTTCTCGCTGATCAAAGCCGATGCGAAAGGACCAACGCTCCCATTTGATATTCCAACCCTGAATTTGAAATGAAGGACCATCTGGTTGATCAATCTTGAGCTCTTTTAGTTTTACATCGCCCCCAGTTTGGGATTGCCGATATGGCCCAGGTGTCTGTGGAATAGGAACATCAGCGTTATCTTCAAGGCCAACAACTTCCTCAGCATCGATATCCACGATTGCATGCAGGCCATGAATGGGATGAGCATAAAAGTTGGCCTCCGGTGTTGGCTGGTGCCACATCGGTGTCCAAATAAGTCTGCGACCATCATCTAGGTGCGCAGGAATTTGTGCACCAATTGGCCAAGTCTCCATGTGAACTGTTGTGATGTCAGTTATTCCGCGGCGAGCAAGGGCATCAATAACTGCTTTGTCTTTGCGCACAACATCTAGTGCAACTGCAGATTCAACAACACTAACCGGAGATTTAGCTCCAGGGATTTCTACAAGCTCTTTAGCAACACCATCGGTTGTAATTAGACCTTCACTTACAACAGCCCTTTTACGATCCCAGATTGTTACGCGTGCCGTGCGATCAAGTTTTGCACCAGATGCTAACTCTGCCTTCGTTGGCTCGTGTAGTTGTACCATTGCAAAAAGGTGATGGTCTTGAAGATTCCAAGCTTTTCTAGAGTGAGCAACGATTAACTCTTGCTCGCCATGGCTAAGTGGATCTAGCGGGTGCTGGAACGACATTAGGTGAGTATACGTGGGCTTAATTAACTTGGCAGATATTGCTTAGCGTGACCGCCGCGGGCAAAGGCAAGAAGTGTTAAGTTAAACTCTGCCGCCAAATCAACGGCCAAAGATGTTGGAGCACTGACCCCTACTAATGCAGAAATGCCCGCACAGATCGCCTTTTGTACTAACTCATATCCCACACGGCCAGAGACAACTAAAGTCCAATCAGCCAACGGCAGCTTTTTATCCATCAACGCTGCACCAATTACTTTATCGACTGCGTTGTGTCGACCAACATCTTCACGCACCCAGACCGCTACGCCCTCTGGATTAACTAGCGCTGCAGCATGTAGTCCACCTGTTTTTTCAAAGATCTTTTGGCGGCCATCTAGTAGCTCCACCATCTGGGCCAACTCTTGAATGCTGTGTTTAGCCTTCTCTACTTTCTTAACACCGCGCTTATGCAGATCGCTGATGTTTGTAGAACCACACACCCCACACGCTGATGTAATGGTGAAGCGTCGCTCAAGGATGCGAACTGCTTCTTCGGCGTTTTCATTAACTTCAGCAATAACGACATTGGCACGTTGGCGAAGAGATAAAGATTTATCGCCGCATACCTTGACTGAAATTAACTCATCAGGAGATTTAAGGAAGCCTTCTCCCCACAAAAATCCTGCAGCTAGTTCTAAGTCAGCACCTGGCGTGCGCATGGTGATTCCTAATTGATCTTCACTTGCGCCCCGCTTGATTCGAATCTCAAGAGGTTCTTCAACAACTACTGAATCTGAAGAAGTAACATCGCTATCGGTTTTTTGAACTTTAACTCGCGCAACAGATGACGGCGCAAGCTCATCACTTGGCATGGCGATAGAACTCGATGTTTTCAGCAGGCAGTGGAGTTTTACCTAAGATTAAATCAGCTGCCTTTTCAGCAACCATCATTACAGGTGCATAGATATTTCCATTTGTGACATATGGGAAAACTGATGCATCACACACGCGAAGTCCTTCAACACCATGGACTTTCATCGTCTCTGGATCGACCACTGACATTGCATCTGTGCCCATTTTAGCTGTGCAGGATGGGTGAAGAGCAGTCTCGGCATCTTTTCTTACCCACTCTAAAATCTCTTCATCAGTAGAAACCGATGCACCAGGTGATGATTCACCTGCATTGAAATCATTCATCGCTGGTTGAGTCAAGATGTTGCGCGCAACCTTAACTGCCTCCACCCATTCACGACGATCTTGGTCGGTAGAGAGATAGTTAAATTGAATTGCAGGCTTTTCAAATGGGTCTGTGCTCTTAATTTTTAACCAACCACGGGCATCTGAATACATTGGCCCCACGTGGACTTGATAGCCATGACCACGAGTATCGCCCGTACCGTCGTAGCGAATCGCAAGTGGCAGGAAATGGAACATTAAGTTGGGATAGGCAACATCGTTATTGCTGCGCGTGAACCCGCCAGCTTCAAATTGATTTGTTGCACCAGGTCCTTTTCTAAAGAACAACCATGCCGCGCCAATAAATGGGCGACGCCAGAATTGAGTGATGGGTTGCTGTGTCACAGGAAGCTTGCACTTGTATTGAACATAGACCTCTAGGTGGTCCTGTAGATTC
>SXYM01000090.1 GCA_005789205.1 Actinomycetota bacterium
GTCCTGGTACCCCAGCGATGTAAAGATTTAAATGCAAACACTAGGGCCCCGTCGTCTAGCGGCCTAGGACTCTGGCTTCTCAAGCCAGCTACGCGGGTTCGAATCCCGTCGGGGCTACGTATGGTTAATTTTGTGCACGCAATTAAAACTTTGAATTAAGCAGATTTACTAGCCCAGCGAAGCAGCGGATCAGCATCGCCCAACATGTTTTGTGCAATCCAAAGCGCTCCATCTAAGTTGTCTCCACGAGCAGTTACAAATTTAGCGTGTGCAAATGAACGAGAAATATTGCTCTGTATGGCGCTCACGTATGCAAGATTTTTAGAAGGCCCACCTTGAATTGCAATCTCTAAAGCATCATCTAGTGAACCACCAGTACCCAACCATGTTGCGATGACTGTCTGTGCCAAAAGTGCTGCACCTTCATTGCGAATAGCAATTGCCGTGGGACTTCCTGCATCTGCTGCGGCAAGCAAGTTTTTTGCTGAGGCAATAGCAAGTGAGGCTGCCTCAGCGGCATTTTTTATTGCAAGTGAGTCATAAGCTAGTACTTCATCTTTTAAAACCTCCAAAAGAATTTGGTCATCGCCTCGACCTTGGCGAATACCAAGAGCTCTAGTGAGACCCAATTTTCCCAGCCAGAATCCGCCGCCTTCATCCCCAAAAGTACTTTCTAATCCATCACGGTGAGCAAAGTGTGTGTCTTTTCTACCAACACTTACAACACCTCCACCGATGGAGAGAACAACACCATCACCGCCGCCAAGAGCGCCAACAAATCCTGCAAGACCATCATCAATTACCGCAACTTTCTTTGCCCCAAAGAATTCATTACATAGAGCTAGAAATGGTTGTGGATCTGTGACAACTCCACGAAATCCCGTGCAAGAGAGTGCGACCGTTTCTGCATGGAGTTTTTCTATACTTTCAAAAACTGCTCGCAATGACGATAGCGGAGGTTCTCCAGCTAATTTTCCACGTAATGAATTAATTAAAATGTCGCCAGAGATAATACGACTTCCTGATTGGCCCAAATCAACAGCCAGCATGTCAACCAACCAGATCGCGGTTGCGCTTAATTTCGCGATCATGTTTGCAAGGCATATCTAAATGCTTGTCATAACATGAATCACAGAGCAAAACTAGTTGGTGGCATTCAGGTTTTTGGCAATTTCTAAACGCTTTGGTTGGCCCATCACAGTGGGCGCATGTGCCAATGAGCTTCGTGTGATCGCTGAAATCAATAGTTAAACGGTCATCGAATGTATAAAGGGAGCCGTCCCATAGGCCGTCATCACCAAAAGCGTTTCCGTAGCGGACGATTCCACCCTTGATTTGGTAAACCTCTTTAAAGCCGCGGTTCTTCATGAATACAGTAAGGAGTTCACAGCGAACGCCACCTGTGCAATAAGCAACCACAGGCTTATCTTTCATGTGGTCGTACTTACCGCTTTCAATCTCTTTTACGAAATCATGTGATGTGTTCACATCTGGTACTACTGCACCTTTAAACTTACCAATTTTGGCTTCAAAGGCATTGCGAGCATCAAAGAAGACAACATCATTGCCGCGCTCTTCAACAAGCTCATTGACTTCCTCTGGGCGCAAGTGAATTCCACCACCGATAACACCGTTTTCATCAACTTCAATTTCAGCTTGATTGCCAAAGGCTACAAGTTCATCTTTGACCTGAATCTTTAGCTTCGGGAAATCATTGCCTGTTCCTTCAGACCATTTGAAATCAATCTTCTTAAAACCTGGATATTCACGGGTGTTCTTAATATATTTCTTCACATCATCCATATGACCGCCCAAGGTGCCATTTATACCTTGTGCTGAAATCAAGATACGTCCCTTGAGATTTAAGGATTCGCACAAAGTCTTTTGCCACAGCTTTACAGCTTCAGGATCTGCGATTGGTACGAAGTTGTAGTAGAGAATGACTCTGTTGAAGTTCATCTCACTACGCCCTTTCTGCTAAAAGTAAAAAGACTAATTCATGTGGCTCAAATGCTTGTGGCCACTGTGGGTTTTCACGACCAACACCATGGGCAACAACAAATGAGGCGCGCTCTCTTGCGCTATCTCCACCATGTCCGCCTTCATCAATGTGTCCATGATCTGTTGTCACGACAACCAACCATGGTTCTTCTTGACTAGCGCGGGCATGAACAGCTTGAAGTAAATTATCCAAGTAAGCATCGATTCGCGCAATTGCCCCCTTGTATTCATCACCTATTGATCCAAAAGCATGTCCAGCCTCATCTACTCCACAGAAGTAAACAAAGGAGACATCAGGGCCATGTTGGGAGATTGCATAGTGCGCCGCTGTTGCGATTTCTGCATCGACTTGGGTGTAACCATAGGTTTCACCATCTCGAACTAATACGCGATGGCGCAGAGCTTTTGCTTGCTCACGACGTTCATGAATAACAGGTCCGTGGCCAATGGGATCAACTAATGGTGGCCACCCTGCTGCTGCAAATGTTGTGGTGCTTTGATCTTGATAAAAGGCTTGAGACAAAAGATCAGGATGATAGAGAAGCTTGTGTCCAGTAAAGGAGTTATCAATTACTCCATGTTGTGAATGCTTTGTGCCAGTCAGCAGAGTAGACCAACTAGGGCCAGACCATGTTGGGGGCTCAATTGTTATCGGTGTGAAAAACCCTTTTTCCTTTAACGCCACCAAAGTCGGAGCGTTCTCAAGAGCGGTATCTAGATTAAGTCCATCGATACCAATTAAAAGGATCTTACTTTTCATCTATGCAATTGAAGCTGCTATTAATTTGGTATGTGCAGGTGATGAACCACAGCAAGAGCCAACAATGTTGACTCCTAGATCCTTCATCTCCTTGGCATAACGTGCCATTTCCTCCGGTGTGCCATCATAAATAAAGTCATCACCTTGAAGTTTTGGAAGTCCAGCATTTGATTGAGTAATAATAAAGATGCCTTCTGGGCGAGCTTCTACTAATTCTTTAGCAATCTGTGACATCTCATCTGTTCCTCGGCCGCAGTTTGCACCGATGATGCGCACACCGAGGGCCGCTAATTGCTTAACTGCCATCGCTGGTTTCACACCCATCATGGTGCGCAGATTTGTGTCAAAACTCATCGTCACAATAATTGGCATGCCAGGTGCAACTTCTTGGGCTGCAGATACTGCTGCTTCAACTTCACCAAGATCTGACATGGTTTCAATAAGAATTGCATCCACACCACCGGCAACAAGTGCGCTGATTTGAGCCGCAAACAAAGCTTTCCCTGATTCAGGAGTAAGAGTTCCCATAGGTTCCATTAATTCACCAGATGGCCCAATATCTCCCATAACAAAACATCCAGCGTGACGATCAGCAACCTTACGTGCGATTGCTGCGCCAGCCTTATTTAATTCTGCTAGGCGATCTTCAAGTCCGTGCATGGCAAGACGGCCAGCGGTTCCACCAAAAGTATTTGTCGTGATGAAATTTGCGCCAGCTGCTGCATAGGCCTCAAGGACTGCTTCGATTTCTTCTGGCTTTTCAACGTTCCATAGCTCAGGTGCCCCGCCATCTGTAAGGCCACGCTCCTGCAACATGGTTCCCATGGCACCATCTGATGCAAGAGTTGCTTTTTCTAAAGCTTCATAGATTGCAGACATTATTTAGCTCCTAAAGAATCTAGTAGTGCAGTAATTTTCTCTTCACTGAATTCAACTTCAAGCTTTTCAACAATCTGAGCGGCGACAATGTCAGGTGCTCCCTCTGCTTGGGCCCATGGATCACGGTTCCATCCAGCGGTGTATGCATCTGCATCAATATCACCCAAGCGCATAGCCGCTTCATCAATGGCCTCTTGAAAACGAGAAGCCAACATAATTTTGATGGTTGTTTCACCCGAGCGCGCAACAACCATGGAAGGGATTTCACGCCAGCGCATGATTTGATATTCACTCATAGGCCGATTCTATAGGCCAAATTCCCAAGCTTTCACACGTGAGCAAGTATCCTTTAGCCATGGTTCATCTACATTCAGTTGATTTATGGCAACAGGCGGCTGTGGTTATCAACGCAGTGATAGCAGCAGTTCTTGGCTCACTCATTGGCTGGGAACGTGACCGGGCTGGTAAATCTGCAGGGCCTAGAACTATGGCCCTGGTGTGCGCATCATCTGCAGTCATTGTTGCAATCGGTGCAGCCGTTGGTGCAGAAGCTCAATTTGGCGACCCAACCCGTGCTCTGCATGCAGTAGTAACAGGCATCGGTTTCCTTGGTGCTGGACTTATTTTTACAAATACACGTGCAGGCTCATCAGGAATTGGTGGCGTCACAACGGCAGCAACAGTATTCACAACTGCAACTGTTGGTATCGGTGTGGGGTTGGGCTTTCAAGCAGCTGCAGCTGGTTTAACTCTAGTTATCTTGGTTATTTTGCGATCAACGCAAGTAATCGAGGCAACGACTAATCGCCACGACTAGCGTTTATTAATTTTAAGTACGACATTTCGGTCAGTTACGCGACCTAGCCACCAATCAATTCCATGCTTTGCGCCAAGTTCTGGTCGTTTTTGCCAAACATTTGCACTTACAGTTCGAGAAAGAGCAGCAATTTCTAGGGGAGTCGATGCAGAACCATATTTGATACCTGCTGCATGATCAACAACAGTTAATCCAAAGTAGATATCTCCAGTTGCATCTGTAACGATTTCAACTGTGCGGGACTGCTGTGGCCAATCAGCGTGCGATGCAGTTTCAATCTGCCAGAAACCGCTAACTTCTTCCACATCGCCAATCCACTCAATATGGTGACGATGTTCATGTCCAGCAAGCCAAGCAATAACTTTAGGATATTTAAGCAACATGTCTCGAATTTCATCCAAGCAAACTCGTCGACCTGTGGGTGAGTAATCATTAAACATTTTGCTTAAGGGATGATGAGAAGCTAGAACTACTGGCTTTTGTGATGCAGCTACTTCCTTTTCAAGCCAAGCAAACTGTTCTTCATCCATCGACCCTTGCCAGCCACCATAGTGATTGACGCTATCTATAACTATTAACTTCACGCCTTGAATTTCAGTGGAGTAATACATTGTCTTGTTGCGTGCATTTTCCTCAGTAAAGCCATGACCACGTGGAGAACCTGGAGAGGCCAAGTGGAGCAAGGCATACTCCCCACGCTCTATTGCTCGCCGCTCGAGATCTGCAGCAACATCAATATAAGGTGCATCATCTGCTGCCGGGTAACCAGCTGGGCCAACTTCTTTAAACTGCATTAGAACCTCAAAAAGATTTGTAGTTGATGGCAGCCCCGTGTATCGCTTGCCATCAACCATCTCTTTATTCACTTCAGGTGTAGGTGCAACAGTTCCTTGCAAAAGTGCATCATGGTTTCCGTGCACCGCAAACCAAGGAAAATTCAATCCAGTAGCTTTAAAGGGTGCGCGACATGAGTTTAAAAGATTAGGAACAATTGGGAATCCATATTTTGCGCGGGGGAGATCATCCTCTTTTCCTGCGGGAGTTCCATGTGGGTGCCAATAGCGAACATCGTAGTGTTCAGCACCATCATCAATAACACCTTCGTACTTTGAAAAATCACCTGAATCAGGACGAATCTCAAGACCATCTAAAAGCGCTAAATACCAATCAACTTCATTTTTCTGCGCGTTATCTGTGGTGTCACCAGTAATGATTGCACCGGCAATTTCATGGCCTGACAGAGGACCTTTTGTTATCGTGTTTAGTGATTGCACCATAGATTCAACAACATGAGGCGAGAGCATTGAGTGTGCACGGTATGTGCCAATAGTTCCAACCTGTTCACGGATCGGACTATCAGGATCAGCATTTCTATCTAGATATTCAGGTCGAGTAGGAGATTGCGCATCACAAACATGAAGATCGGACAGATGGTGAAGCAATAAAAGGGGAGTACTGGATGCGGGGAATTCATGTCCACAATGTGGTTCAGAAGGCACATTTACAAGGTTGCGCCAGCCCAGTGAGTTAGCTTCTCCACGAGCAAATGCCATAGTCAGTATCCTAGTCAAATGGAAAGCAAGGCCGGAAGCATCATCGTCTTAAGTGGCGGCACCAGTTCTCGCTTTGGCGCAGATAAATCCCAAGCCATTTTGGGCCATCAACAGTTAATTCATCACATTCTTGCGGGCATTCCCAAAGAATTTGAAATCATTATTGTGGGAGCAGATCCATTGTTCACGCCAGCTTCCTATCGCTGTGTTCAAGAAAGCCCACCTAGCGGTGGCCCAGTAGCAGGTATTGCAGCAGCGTTAGAACTTTGCGAAAGTGAGATTGTTGGAGTACTAGCCACCGATATGCCATTTGCAGGTGCTCATATGATTCATTTGTTAAGTGCAATGACATCACACGATGATGCGATTATGTTTGTTGATTCAAAAGGCTTCAAACAACCGCTAGCTGCGCTTTATCGACGTGAAGCGTTAGAGAATGCACTCTCTACAATTGGCAATTCCCATGGAGCATCGATGCACACTTTAATTTCTCATCTAAAAATCCATGAAGTCCAAATGAGTCCAGAGATTGAAAAAGCAATGATTGATGTTGATACGCCAGATGATTTAGTAGTTGCCTTGGAATATCTGGCAAAACTATGAGCGCACTTATAGAAGGAAGTTGGGATGATGCTCGTGGGATAGCGCAGTCCACGTTTAAGCAGTTGAAATCAGAATCCTTGCCAGTCGCGCAGTGTTTGAATAGAACTTTGGCCGTAGATGCAAAATCACTCGTTGATCTTCCCACCTATGCAACTTCTGCGATGGATGGTTATGCAGTCAGTGGTCCTGGTCCATGGAAAATAGTGGGTGAAGTAAAGGCTGGATTGCCGATGAAAGGTGTACTTGAATCAGGTGCAGCAGTTGGAATTGCAACAGGTGCGGTGATTCCTGATGGAACATTTGGAATCATTCGTTGGGAATCAGCAAAGGTAAATGGGACAGAGTTAAACGGGGCAGTAATTAAAGATCAAGATATTCGACCACCAGCCCATGAATGCAAAGCCGGTAATGTGATTGTAAATAAAGGCACAGTGTTAAACCCAGCAATGATTGGTTTACTCGCCGCAGCAGGCTTTGATGAAATCGATGTTGTAACAGCGCCTAGGGTCGCACTTGTTTTACTCGGTGATGAAATTCAACTTAAAGGTATTCCACGTGATGGATTAGTACGAGATGCACTTGGACCACAGCTACCTGGTTGGTTAAATGCTATGGGCGCAGAAATAATTAGTACCCAGTACATCTCTGATCAATTAGAGCTAGTTATCACTGCTTTAAAGAATGCTTGTGAAATGGCAGATATCGTCATCACCACAGGTGGCACAGCGCAAGGTCCACGCGATTATCTACACAGTGCACTAGAAGCAGTTGGCGCTGACATTTTGATTGACACTGTGAAAGTGCGACCAGGACACCCCATGTTGTTAGCACGTAAGAGTGATGTAGCCATTCTTGGTCTGCCTGGGAATCCACAATCTGCAATCGTTGCACTTGTATCCCTTGGCCAACCAGTAATTGCTTCTCAGCTAGGTCAGACACATAAGAAGCTAGCAAAAGTTATTACAGCGAGTGAATTAAGCGCACCACATGATTTCACCCGCTTGATCATTGGCAATCTAATTGATGGTCAGTTCCATGTCGCGCCGTATTTAGGCTCGGCGATGCTGCGTGGCTTAGCGCACTCGGATGGTTTTGCCATTGTTACAAAGGCTTTGACCGGTGTTGGCGAGCAAGTGCGCTGGTTAGACTTACCGGCATGAGTGATGGATTAACCCACCTAAATAGTTCAGGTGAAGCAAACATGGTTGATGTGACTGGGCGTGATGTAACAGTGCGCGAAGCCGTGGCATCAGGAAAGGTGAAACTTTCAAGTGAAGTTGTGGCACTGCTTCGTGATGGCACAACACCAAAAGGTGATGTTTTATCTACCGCTCGAATCGCTGGAATTATGGCAGCTAAGAAGACCAGTGAGCTTATTCCCCTATGTCACCCCATTGCAATCAATAAGATTTCAATAGATTTAGCAATCACTGATACAGGCGTTGAAATCAAGTCCCATGTCATTACTTCTGATCGCACTGGCGTTGAGATGGAGGCATTAACTGCCGTCAGCGTTGCAGGCTTAACAATCATTGACATGATTAAAGCCCTAGATCCAGCTGCAGAAATTAGCGCCATTCATGTTGATTCAAAATCTGGTGGAAAGAATGGCGATTGGAAGCGCAAATGAGTATGCGCACCGCAGTTGTTATCACAGCAAGTAATCGTGCATCTCGCGGGGAGTATGCAGACCTAAGTGGTGAGTCACTTGCCAAAGGTTTGACTTCTCTTGGTTATGAAGTCTCTGGACCGCATGTTGTTGAAGATTCGATTGATTTAATCTCAGAACAACTTACTTTGGCTTTAGCGAAGAAAATTCGTCTTATTGTCACAACAGGTGGCACAGGTATTTCTCCAACGGATGTAACACCTGAGGCAACTGCGCCTTTTATTGAAAAGATAATCCCTGGTTTTTCTGAGGCTCTACGCGCCTATGCACGAGATAAAGTTCCAACTTCTGATCTAACAAGAGGATTGGTTGGAACACATGCAACATCTCTGATAATTAATCTGCCTGGCTCCCAAGGCGCAATTAAAGATGGGTTAGTAATCATCGAACGCTTAGCGGGCCATATTCTTGATCAGCTCGAAGGCAAGGAACACTAATGCCAGAGCTTGTTTATGCAGTTGTCACTGATGCACCAATTCATATCCAGGAACTATCCAAACTCGTTGCTAATCCACACAGCGGCGCTGTTGTCACATTTTGCGGAGACGTTCGAGACCATGATGGTGGCAAAGAAGTCGCATCACTACTTTATGAGATTCATCCAGGTGCTCCAGAGCAAATCAAACTGATTACACAATCGGTAATCGGTAGATTTGAGATTGAAAATGTAGCTGTGGCCCATCGCTTTGGTGACATTGCAATCGGTGAGACCGCATTTGCGGTGGCAGTATCTGCTGCCCATCGTCAAGCAGCATTTGATGCCTGTTCTGCAATAGTTGATGAAGTCAAAGCCAAGCTACCTATTTGGAAGCATCAAAAGTTCACTGATGGCACTGATGAATGGGTTAACTGCGCATGAGCAAGCTCATTGATACCTATGGCCGTGAACATCGCAATCTTCGCGTTTCACTGACTGATCGTTGTTCACTTCGCTGCACCTATTGCATGCCCAATGATTTTGCAGCATGGATCCCTAATGATGATTTGCTGACAACTAATGAACTTCTCACAATTATTGAAGTAGCAGTTGAGCAGGGTATTAATGAGGTGCGCCTAACTGGCGGTGAACCTTTGCTTCGACCAGATATTGTTGAAATCGTTGATCGCATAGCAGGTCTTGCCAATGCTCCGCGTTTAACTTTGACTACCAATGGATTAAAACTAAAAGAATTAGCACTCCCATTGGCAAAAGCTGGATTAAATCGAATCAATATCAGCTTAGATACATTAAGCCGTGAGCGTTTCAAGACACTGACTTATAGAGATCGCTTTGATGATGTCATCGAGGGATTACAAGCAGCCAAATCTGCAGGCCTCTTTCCTATTAAGGTGAATACTGTTTTGCTTCAAGGGATAAATGATGATGAAGCGCCAGCACTTTTAGCTTGGGCACTTGAGAATGAATATTCACTGCGTTTCATTGAACAAATGCCATTAGATGCAGGTGGGATTTGGGACAGGGCAACAATGGTGACTGCCGATGAGATTTATGCAGATCTATCTACGCATTACGAATTAACTCCAGTGAATGGTCGTGGTTCAGCACCTGCTGAAGAGTTTTATATCAATGGAACGCAGGCAACAGTTGGAATTATTGGCAGTGTGACAAGGCCCTTTTGTGGGGCATGTGATCGCTTGCGCTTGACATCTGATGGCCAGCTGCGCTCATGCTTGTTTTCAAATGAAGAAGTTGATGTGAGAAAAGTGTTGCGAAATGAGAACAAGGATGAAGCAGCAAAGCGAGTGGTAATAGCGGCCCGCTTCCAGAAAACCGTAATTAGCAAGCTGCCTGGCCACGGCATTAACGATCCCTCTTTTATTGCACCGCTTAGACCGATGTCTGCAATTGGTGGTTAGCCACCTGCAAAACGTGGCAGGACATCAATAAAACTGCCGGCCTTGATGGGCATATCCATGTCATTGACCGCTACTGAATCAACTAGAAATGAGCATTGCTCAATAACGTGAGCAAGTGCTGGATTATTGGCAGTGATTTGTGTGAGGATGGTTGAGAGTGATGCCGGATCCACGCGCTCAACGCTTACTCCAGCCGCGGCTCGCGCAGCTGCAAAGTAGCGAATCTCTATATCCATAGCCATGCCCACATTGTATGGTTACCCAATGCTCGAGTACATCATTATCTTCCTAGTCGGCATTCTTGTCGGTGGAATTAATGGAATGGCTGGGGGAGCATCAGTTATCTCTTACCCAGTCTTGCTTGCAACAGGAATGTCACCGGTAAGTGCGGCTATCTCAAATGCACTGGGTGTAACACCAGCAAACTTTTTTGCACTTATTGCCGTGCGGGATCAGATGCGTGCTTACTTTCGGGAATATAAAACGCTCATTTATATATCCATTGCTGGTTCTACGATTGGTGCATTCTTACTGCTCAATGTGCCACCTGGTGTATTTGAAAAGATGGTCCCATTTCTTCTTCTCTTTGCCAGTTTGTCATTTTTGATTAAAGCTAAGCCTGATCGCGGCGCTAGACATGGTCTGGTTGAAAAGATAGGAATTGCGGGAAGCGGGTTGTACTGCGGCTACTTCGGTCCAGGCCAAGGAGTGATGGTGATTGCTGTCCTTGCCCGAGACATCAGGCGTGACCCTAAGACTCTTAACACTGCTAAGAATTTAATTGTTGGTTGGACATCTCTGATCTCTAACATCATCTACATCTTTAGCGGGTTGGCCCATTGGGGAGCAGTCATTGCTTTATTAATAGGTTCTAGCATCGGTGGAACTTACGGGGGGCGTTATGCGGCGAGAATGCCTGCCGTTCTCTATAGGGCGCTCATCCTCACGGTGGGATTTGGCGCTTCAGCCTGGCTCTTTACCAAGTACTACTAAGCCTAAATCCACCCCCTCGCGCCGCTTTGCATTGGTATATTACTGATATATCATCGCCGATGTGAGCCAAGCTATCCATATCCTCTCCAGAGAGAGCTCCTCGCTATCTGAGGCTGCCTATAGCCGTATTCGCTCAATGATTATTACTTTGGAACTAGAGCCAGGATCACTTATTAGCGAGAGTGCATTGATGAGCACCTTAAAGATGGGGCGCACACCCATTCGTGAAGCTCTGCGCTCGCTAGCAAATGAAAAACTTGTTGAGGTTTATCCACGTCGTGGCATGTTTGTTTCCCGTGTTGATGTTGCAAATCTTTCCCAACTATCTGAAACACGAGCAGTCCTTGAGATTAAAGCTGCAGAACTTGCTGCCACACGTTCAACTGCAGCCGATCAAGAGATAACAAAGGCATTAATTAAGGAAATCAATGCAATTAAAGGTGATTTGGATATGCCAACCTTGATTGGACTTGACCAGAGAATTCACCACCACATCTATCAATGCACCCACAATGAATTTCTTACGGCAGCTTTAGACAACTACTACGCCCATGCCCTTCGCATCTGGTTCTTGGCCCTTGATCGTGTAGAGCATTTAGCTGATGCAATTATCGAACACCGAGCTTTATTAGAAGCAATCGCAAGTAATGATCCAAAAGCAGCATCAAAGGCCATGAAAGAGCACGTTGAAGGTTTTGAATCAGAAATCCGTAAGTCTTTATAACTACCACCAACAGAAAAAGGAAATAAAGCTATGAGTAAGTTACCTGCAAAGGCAAAGTGCGTTGTTATCGGCGCTGGAATCGTCGGCAACGGTATGGTCTATCACCTTGCAAAACTGGGTTGGAAAGACATAGTCCAGATAGATAAGGGACCTCTTCCTAACCCTGGTGGCTCAACTGGCCACGCATCTAACTTTATCTTCCCTGTGGATCATTCAAAAGAGATGACTGCAATTACCGCTGAAAGTATGCGCCAATATAAAGAGTTTGGAACTTTCACAGAAACTGGTGGAATTGAAGTTGCTCGTACAGAAGAGCGTCTGCAAGAGCTGGCACGTCGTATTACATCTGCAAAGTCTTGGGGAATCGATGGTGGCCGAATCCTCACTCCTGCAGAAGTAAAGCAATTAGTGCCATACATCGATGAGAGCATCATTTTAGGCGGGTATTACCAGCCAACTGTGGGAGTCGTTGACTCACTTCGCACAGGAACGATCATGCGCGAGAAAGCACAAGAGATGGGCGCTGCTCAATCATTTGCCAACGTTGAAGTTCAAGACATCAAGGTTGAAAACGGAGTTGTGAAGGCAGTTGTTACCGATCAAGGAACAATTGAAGCCGAATACGTTGTTATTGCAACCGGATGCTGGTCTCCCAAGCTTGCAGCAATGGCTGGAGCACACATTCCACTAACACCTGCAGTTCACCAAATGAAAGATATTGGACCGGTTCCATTCTTCAAAGACACTAAGGGTGATATTGAATGGCCAATTATTCGTGACATGGATGTATTCATGTATGAGCGCCAACATGGAACTGGATTAGAAATCGGTTCATATGCTCACCGTCCAATCCTCTACACACCAGATGACATTCCTTCGAATGCAACTGCAGCACTATCTCCAACAGAGTTTGCATTTACTCAAGCAGATTTTGATATCCAAGATGAGCATGCATATGAATTGATGCCTTCAATTGTTGGCGATGAATCAGTTCGAGAGAAATATGCATGTAATGGAATTCTTTCTTACACTCCAGATGGAATGCCTATTCTTGGAGAAACCCCAGAAGTTAAGAATCTGTGGTCAGTAGCTGCGGTCTGGATTAAGGAAGGTCCAGGAACTGCAAAGTCTGTAGCTGAATGGATGGTTCTAGGTGATTCACATATTGATCTTCACGCATCAAACATTGCTCGCTTCCATGAGCACCACAAGGAAGAGAAGCACATTAAATCTCGTGTGACTGAATCCTTTAACAAGACATATGGAATCGTTCACCCACTTGAGCAGTATGAATCAAATCGTAAGGTTCGCCTGTCTCCTTACTATGAGCGCGAAGCTGCCCTTGGCGCTGTCTTCTATGAGACTGCCGGATGGGAACGTCCGTTCTGGTATGAATCCAATAAGGATTTAGTTGCAAAGTTTGGCGAGAAAGTTATGCCACGTGCTGCTGAATGGGAATCACGTTGGTGGTCACCAATTATCAATGCAGAGCACCTACAAATGCGCGAGACTGCAGGAATCGTTGATTTAACTGCCTTTGCATACTTTGATATCACCGGTCCATCAGCTTTGGCTGTTGTGCAAAAGGCAGCCCTGCGTCAGATGGATGTGGCTATTGGCCGCGTTGTTTACACACCTGTACTTGGACCAAATGGTGGATTTAAGTCTGACTTAACAATCATGCGCCTTGATACCGATCACTTTCGCGTCGTTACTGGCGGTGCACACGGTATGGCAGATAAGAAATGGTTTGCTGATTTATTGCCAGCCGATGGCTCAGCAAAGATCAAAGACATTACTTCTGACTACACCACCCTTGGTGTGTGGGGTCCAAACGCTAGAAAAATTGTTCAAGAAGTTACTTCTGAAGATATGAGCCATGAGTCATTTAAGTTCAGCACATGTAGAGAAATTGATATCAAGGGCGTAAAGGTTCTTGCATCTCGTATTTCATACGTTGGCGATCTTGGTTGGGAGTTCTATGTTCCTATGGCTGATGGTCCAGCCCTTTGGGATGCACTCTGGGAAGCTGGAAAGAACCATGGATTAATTCCTGTCGGAATTGGTGTGTATGGAACTACTGGTCGCTTAGAAAAATGCTATCGAGCATACGGACCAGAGCTTGAAACTGAATACACAGTTGTAGAGGCTGGAATGCAAACGCCAAAACTTAAAGAGCAAGATTTTATTGGTAAAGAAGCGCACGTAAAGCACCGCGCTGAAAAGCCTGTTGTAATGCTATGCACACTCTTTGTTGATGATCACACATCATCTACTGGTGTGAAGCGCTACATGATGGGTAATGAACCAATCCTTACCTTGGATAAGAAGCCAATTACAGATGCACATGGACGTCGTTCATATGTAACAAGTGCGGGTTCTGCACCTTCGTTAGGTAAGCACATTCTTATGTCCTACCTTCCAACCGAGTTAGCTGTTGCTGGAAACAAGTTCCTTGTTGAATATCTTGGTGAGCACTATCCATGTTCAATTGCCGAAGTTGGTGCCACATCAGTATTTGACTCTTCAAATGAACGGATCCTTGCATAATGGACATACTTGTCTGCCTAAAGCGCGTTCCACTAGCTGGTGGAACTTTGATTCTGACTCCAGATTCACGCGATATCGAAACCAAGCATTTAGGTTTTGGTATCAGCCCACATGAGGAAAATGCAGTTGAAGCTGGCGTTCAACTCGTTGAACAAATGGGTGGAACACTGACTCTGCTAACTCTTGGACCAAGTGATGCTGAAGAACAACTACGTTCACAGCTAGCTATTGGTGCCACTCGCGCCGTGTTGATTGAAACCGATGGACAAGAGTGGGATCCACAAGGAACTGCTGCTGCACTCATTGATGCAATCAATGCTGAAGAGACAAAGTTTGACTTAATCATTTTTGGCGCAGAATCAGCCGATAGTGCTGGCTATCAAATCCATATTCGTGTGGCCCATGCACTCAATCGTCCGATTATTACCAACGTTAAATCCATGAAGGTTGAAAATGGTGTTGCAGTATGTGATCGCGTGGTTGCAGCCGGACGCGAGCATTATGAAGTTGCTCTTCCTGCAATTGTCACTGTGCGTGATGGTTTAAACATTCCTCGTTATCCATCGGTTCCTGGACGTATGCAAGCTCGAAAGAAGCCTGTTGATATGAAAAAGGCTGAACCAAGAGTTCCTAAACTAGAGAAAGTTAATTTGGCACTTGCACCATCTAAAGCTAAAGGTGCTGAAGTGTTAGGCAATGGCGCAGATGCCGTTCCTGCATTAGTTGAAGTTCTTAAGAAGATTGGAGCCTTCTAATGATTCTTGTTCTCATAGATCATGACCGTGGTGAACTAGATCAACTCTCTTTGCGTGCACTCACTGCAGCCCGCAAGCTAGGCCAAGATGTTGAAGCAATTGTTATTAGTAAAGAAGGCGCTGCACTTGCAGGAATTGTTGGTGAATACGGTGCAAAAGTTTTACACGTTGCAACTCATGCAAACCTGACTGATTACACACCTATGGCCTCTGGTCGTGCCCTTAAAGACTTAGTTGAAAAGCTCAAGCCAGCAGCTGTATTAGCCGCTGGAAGCCCACGTGGAAATGAACAATTAGCGCATTTAGCTGCTTTTCTAGACCTTCCCATGGCAGCTGAGTGTTCAGAGATTACTTTAGGCTCACCTCACCATGTGCTTCGCGCACGTTGGGCAGGAAATCTCATTGAGTCTGCAAATGTTCACTCAGATTTGTTGATTGCAAGTGTTTTAGCATTTTCAACAGAGCCAGAATCTGTCAATGGTGGAGCTGCATCAGTTTCCGAATTCGAACCATCACTACAACCCTCTGACTATGCAGTTAAGGTCTTAAGTCGCGATGCCGGTGAATCAAAGGGCGGCGTAACACTTGTTGATGCCAAGGTAATTGTCTCTGGTGGACGCGGTGTTGGTGGTCCAGATGGATTTGGTCAGATTGAAGAGCTTGCTAATTTACTTGGGGGAACAGTTGGTTGTTCTCGCGTTGTAACAAGTTCAGGATGGCGTCCACACGCTGAGCAAGTGGGACAGACAGGAACAAAAGTTGCACCAGATCTCTACATTGCAGCTGGAATCTCAGGTGCAATGCAGCACATCGCAGGTATGAAGAACAGTAAGACAATCGTTGTCATCAATACAGATCCAGAGGCTCCAATTCTCAGTTATGCAGATTACGCAATCATCGGAGATCTACATCAAGTAATTCCTGCGCTAACCAGCGCAATTCGGGAAGCTAAGGGATAAAAAATGTCAGATATCGAAATTGCACAAGCTGCAACAATGAAGCCAGTCACCGAAATAGGCGCCAGCTTAGGAATTGATGCAGACAACTTAGAGGCTTATGGAAAGTACAAGGCGAAGGTTAATCTTAAGTACTTAACCGCACTTCCAAAGCGCGAAAACTCAAAATTGATTTTGGTAACTGCCATAAGCCCAACACCTGCAGGAGAAGGAAAGACAACTACAACTGTTGGTCTAGGGGATGCTCTTCGCCATATTGGCAAGAATGCAATGATTGCGTTGCGAGAACCATCTCTTGGTCCAGTCTTTGGAATGAAGGGTGGCGCAGCAGGTGGTGGTTATGCCCAGGTTGTTCCAATGGA
>SXYM01000091.1 GCA_005789205.1 Actinomycetota bacterium
CACTGAGTTTGGTCTTATTAGTTATGTCTTCTCATCGAATCTCACCCGCGCCCTTCGCACAGCAGAAGCGATGGAATCAGGAATGGTTGCCATTAATAAGGGAGTTATTTCAGATCCAGCAGCTCCTTTTGGTGGCGTGAAGCAATCAGGTTTGGGCCGTGAAGGTGGCTTTGATGGCATCCATGAGTTCTTGCAAACCAAATACATTGGGGTAGAGATTTAACTGGCGGAGGATGAGGGATTTGAACCCTCGATAGGTTGCCCTATACACGCTTTCCAAGCGTGCGCACTCGGCCGCTATGCGAATCCTCCCGAGGGGAGCACTCTATCGGTGGCTATAACTATGATTACGCCAGATCCCTCGTACGGCGTTATCCGTACTGAACTCCCCCAGGGCAGGAATGCAGCAAGGGTAGGTCCGCTCTGGCGGGTGTGCGAGGGGTCCTATTAAATTGCGTCGAAGAGTAGAGGAGAACGAACGATGTCTTTAGCGTTGTATCGCAAGTATCGTCCCTCTGTTTTTGCAGATGTCATCGGACAAGAGCATGTAACGATTCCACTTTCAAATGCCCTGGAATCTGAGCGCACACATCACGCATATTTATTTAGTGGTCCACGCGGTTGCGGAAAAACTTCTAGCGCTCGCATTATGGCACGCTCACTTAACTGCGTTAAAGGACCAACACCTAATCCATGTGGTGAGTGCCAATCATGTAATGATCTAGTTGCAAACGGTCCAGGTTCACTTGATGTTATTGAACTAGATGCAGCAACACATGGTTTAGTAGATGATGCACGCGATCTTCGCGATAAAGCTTTCTTTGCGCCAGTACAAAGTCGTTACAAGATCTACATTATCGATGAGGCGCACCAACTTGGACCAGGTGCTGCAAATGCACTTTTAAAAGTTGTTGAAGAACCGCCTCCCCATGTTATTTTTATCTTTGCTACAACAGAGCCAGAAAAGCTGATTGCAACTATTCGCTCTCGTACACACCACTACCCATTCCGTTTAGTTCCACCTGGAATCTTGGCTGCGCACTTAGAAAAGATTTGTAATCTAGAAGGCGTCAATGTTGCTAAAGGCGTTATTCCACTTGTAGTTCGGGCCTCTGGTGGCTCAGTGCGTGATGCACTCTCTGTATTGGGTCAGCTATTAGCTGGTGCTGGTAAAGATGGTGTGAGCTATGAAATTGCAATTCAATTATTAGGTTTCACCGATGGCGCACTACTCGATGATGCCATTGATGCAATTGCAGCCCATGATGGGGCCACACTGTTCAAAACTATTGATCGCGTCATTGAATCCGGTCATGATCCACGCCGCTTTACAAGTGATATGTTGGAGCGCATTCGCGACTTAATGATTGTTGATGCCTTAAAAGATTCAGGAAGCAATGCAATCCTGCGCGATATTCCAGATGATCAGATGGAGAGAATGCGCAATCAAGCTAACCGAATTGGAACAGCTAATCTTTCACGGGCTGCAGATATCGCAGCCGAAGGTTTAACTCAGATGCGCGGTGCTACAGCACCACGTTTAATGCTGGAACTGATCTGTGGACGCATACTTTTGCCTATTGGTGACAATGGTGAATCAGGAATGCTTTCCCGCATTGAGCGATTAGAGCGCGCTGAAAACATTGCACCGATGACAACGCCTGCCCCAGCGAAATCTGTTGAGAAAAAAGAAGCAGTAGCGGCGCCACTAAAGGCTGAAGCTGCGCCAGCAGAAGTGAAAATAAAAGCACCAGCAGCTAAGGTAAATAGCGCCCCTGGCGCCTTTGATATTGCAGCCCTACGTCGTGCTTGGCCAGATGTTATTGAAGATGTGAAGAAGCGCCGCAGACTGACATGGTCACTGCTCTCTGCTTCAGCACAAGTATTGGCTGTTGATGACACCGCAATCACCATTGGAATTGTTAATGCTGGAGCGCGTGATTCTTTTGTTCGATCAGAATCTGATGAAATTTTGCGCAAGGCATTTGTAGATGTAGTTGGCATAGATCGAAAGATTGAATGCGTAGTTGATCCATCTATTGATACCAATATACCGGCAGCACGTGAGACCCGCACATCAGAGGCTCCTTCAGATAAGACTTTGCTTTCAGGGGCAGCACTTCTTGCTCAAGAACTTGGCGCGAAAGTAATTGAGAGTAAATAATTAATGTCAGGTATGTATGAAGGTGCAATTCAAGATCTCATCGATGCGCTAGGTCGTCTGCCAGGAATTGGTCCAAAGTCGGCTCAACGTATTGCTTTCCATATTTTGCAAGCAGATGCCGAGATAGCAACAGCGCTCGTGGATTCCATTCGCACAGTTAAAGAGCGGGTGAAGTTCTGTGTGGAGTGCGGGAACGTTTCAGAGGAAGATCAGTGCCGCATCTGTCGTGATCCACGACGCGATAAGACGTTGATCTGTGTTGTTGAAGAGAGTAAAGATGTGATTGCAATTGAGCGCACACGAGAATTTCGCGGTAAATATCACGTGCTAGGTGGTGCAATAAGTCCTATCGATGGGATTGGTCCAGAGCAGCTGCGCATCCGTGAACTCATGGCACGTCTTGCAGATCCTGGAATTGTTGAAGTCATTTTGGCTACCGATCCAAACTTGGAAGGTGAAGCAACGGCTACCTATCTATCGCGCATGATTAAGCCGCTAGAAATAAAGGTCTCCCGTTTAGCAAGTGGCCTTCCAGTAGGTGGCGATTTGGAATATGCCGATGAGGTCACGCTGGGCCGAGCCTTTGAAGGCCGTCGCGACGTTTAATCTCGATATTTGATACGCTCTTTGTCTCATTATTTAAGATAAACCGAAAAACGGTTAGCGCCATTTAAATCTATGCCCCACCATTAACCCATGGGACTGATTGTTCAGAAGTATGGCGGCTCCTCGGTGGCCGATGCCGAGGGCATGAAGCGCGTTGCCAATCGCATCGTGGCTGCCAAGCGCGATGGCAATCAGGTCGTAGTCGTTGTCTCTGCGATGGGCGATACAACCGATGAACTCATTGATTTAGCTAAACAGATCACTCCAATTCCATCTGGGCGAGAACTGGATATGTTGCTTACAGCTGGTGAGCGAATTTCGATGGCTCTTCTTGCAATGGCGATTACAAATTTAGGACATGAAGCCCGTTCATTTACTGGTTCTCAAGCTGGTGTGATTACAACATCTGCCCATGGTCGCGCTCGCATCATCGATGTGACACCAGGACGTATTCAAGAAGCGTTGGCAGAAGGTGCAATTGCAATCGTTGCTGGTTTTCAAGGAATTTCACAAGATACAAAAGATGTAACAACACTTGGTAGAGGCGGCAGTGACACAACCGCAGTTGCATTAGCTGCGGCGTTAGAGGCCGATGTTTGCGAAATCTATACAGATGTTGATGGAATCTTCAGCGCTGATCCACGTGTTGTGCCAAGTGCGCGCAAGTTAAAAACTGTTACATATGAAGAAATGTTAGAACTTGCAGCAAGCGGTGCAAAAGTTCTGCACTTGCGTTGTGTTGAGTATGCACGCCGGTATGACTTACCTATTCACGTACGTTCATCTTTTACAGCCAATGAAGGAACATGGGTGGTCAAAGATCATCCACAAGGAGGAGAAATGGAACAAGCAATCATCTCAGGTATCGCCCACGATAAAAGCGAAGCAAAGATCACGATTGTCGGCGTACCGGACCGAACTGGTGTCGCTGCACGTATCTTCCAAGCAATTGCCGATGCTGATATCAACATCGACATGATTGTTCAAAACGTCTCTGCTGCTGCTACTGGTTTAACTGATATTTCATTTACTTTGCCAAAAAATGAAGGCGCAGATGCAACAGCTATTTTGCAAAAGCTTCAAGGTGAAGTTGGCTTTGCATCCATTCAATACGATGACCAAATCGGTAAATTATCACTTATTGGCGCTGGAATGCGCTCACACCCAGGTATTACAGCTACCTTCTTTGGGGCAATGTCTGAGGCTGGAATTAATATTGAAATGATTTCAACTTCAGAGATTCGTATTTCTATTATCTGCCGCCAAGCAGATCTAGAGCGCGGAGCTAAAGCAGCTCACGCAGCCTTTGGTTTAGATGCTGATAGCAACGAAGCCGTTGTTTATGGGGGAACTGGTCGATGAGTAAAAAGAAAAGCTCAAAGAAACCATCACTTGCTGTCGTTGGAGCAACTGGCGCAGTTGGCACAGTCATGCTCAGTATCTTGTCTGAGCGCAAAGATGTTTGGGGCGAGATTCGCTTAATCGCATCTGCACGAAGTGCGGGTAAGAAGTTAATGTGTCGCGGTGAGGAGCTAACCGTTGTTGCGCTATCACCTGAAGCATTTGATGGAATTGATGTTGCGATGTTCGATGTGCCAGATGAGGTTTCAGCACAGTGGGCTCCAATTGCAGTAGAGCGGGGAGCAGTTGTAGTCGATAACTCTGCAGCTTTTCGCATGGATCCAAAAATTCCATTGGTTGTTCCAGAAGTTAATCCAAAGGATGCCAAGAAGCGTCCTAAGGGAATCATCTCGAATCCAAACTGCACAACTCTTTCAATGATTGTTGCAATGGGTGCACTTAATAAGAAATTTGAATTAAAAGAGCTTGTTGTTGCTTCATATCAAGCTGCATCAGGTGCTGGTCAACCAGGCATTGATTCTCTGCGTGAGCAAATGTCACTCGTGGCAGGAACTAATGCTGGAGAAGAAACTGGTGACGTTCGCAAATTAGTTAAAGATTTAGGTGCATTCCCAGCCCCACTTGCACTTAACGTAATCCCTTGGGCGGGATCTCTTAAAGAGGATGGTTACACATCTGAAGAGTTAAAGGTGCGCAATGAATCTCGCAAGATTCTTGGAATGCCAAAACTCAAGGTATCAACGACTTGTGTGAGAGTTCCAGTTCTAACAACTCACTCATTGGCTGTTCACGCAACATTTAAGAAGGAAGTCACACGCAAAGCTGCACAAAAGGTTCTTGAAAAAGCTGCTGGAGTGACATTGCTAGATGATCCAGAGAAAAAGAAGTTTCCTACCCCTAATGATGCAGTCGGAACAGATGCAACCTGGGTTGGGCGCGTGCGTCAATCACTCGATGATAAGAAATCTATTGATCTATTCCTTTGTGGCGACAACCTACGCAAGGGCGCTGCTCTAAACACAGCGCAGATCGCTGAATTACTAGCAGTAGAGTTCACCGTATGAGTATCAAAGAGACACTGCAAAAAGATTTAACAGAGGCTATACGTGCTCGTGATGAAATCACTTCAGGCACTATTCGTATGGTTCTTACTGCAATCACTAATGAAGAAGTGGCTGGTAAAGAAGCACGTGTGCTTAGTGATGAAGAAGTAATCACCGTTCTATCTCGCGAAGCTAAGAAGCGTCGCGAGGCAGCCGAAGCTTTTGAAACTGCTGGTCGTACTGACAAAGCAGCGCTAGAAAAGAGTGAGGGCGAAGTTATTGCAAAGTATCTTCCAGCTCAACTCAGTGAAGCAGATATTGCAGCAATCATTGCTGAGGCAATTGCATCAACTGGTGCACAAGGTCCAGCTGATATGGGCAAAGTAATGGGAGCAGTAAAGCCAAAGATCGCAGGAAAAGCCGATGGCGGTGTGGTTTCTGCACTAGTGAAAGCAGCGTTAAATAAATGACAAAGTATGAATATGCAACCGTGCCACTACTTTCACATGCAACTAAGCAAATTCTCGATACATGGGGTTCTGATGGATGGGAACTTGTTCAAGTTGTTCCGGCACCAGGAACTGGTGAACAGCTAGTTGCTTACATGAAGAGAGTGATTGCATGAATCCAGTAGATGTCCGTGCAAAGCTTAAAGAACTTGGTTTAGAACTACCGGTTGCCGCCAAGCCAGTTGCTGCTTATGTTCCAGCCATTCGAACAGGAAATATTGTTTTCACTGCCGGGCAACTTCCACTTGTGAAGGGTGAGATGGCCGGAGTTGGAAAAGTTGATGGAGAAATTACTCCAGAACGTGCGAAGGAATTAGCACAGGTGTGTGCACTCAATGCATTAGCTGCAGTTGAAACTGTTGCAGATGTAAACAAGATTACAAAGATTGTTCGAGTTGTTGGCTACGTCAACGGCGTTTCTGGCTATATCAACGCACCAGTGGTTGTTAATGGGGCAAGCGAATTGTTCTTAGCAATCTGGGGCGATGGTGCAAAGCATGCACGTAGCGCGGTGGGAATTGCGGAATTGCCGTTGAATTCACCTGTTGAAATTGAACTAACAGTGGAAATTACAGACTAACTACTTACCGCGCTTAACTAGGCGTTCAAAATCTGTAATCAAAACTGCACGTCCATCAAGCTTTAACCACCCACGTCCTGCAAAATCTGCAAGGGCTTTATTAACTGTTTCACGAGAAGCACCAACAAGTTGAGCAAGCTCTTCCTGTGTTAAATCATGGTGGACGTATAAACCTTCATCAGTTTTCTTACCAAAACGCTCACCCAGATCAATTAGAGCTTTAGCAACACGTCCTGGAACATCGGAGAAAACAAGATCGCCCACAGCTTCATTTGTGCGACGAAGGCGTTGTGCCAAACGAGCTAGTAAGTGAAGTGCAACATCTGGATTCTCGCGAAGCCATGGAAGAAGCTTTGCTTGGCCAAGACTCAAAAGTTTTGCATCGGTAACTGCAGTTGCAGTTGATGTGCGTGGGCCTGGATCAAAGAGGCTGAGTTCGCCAAACATTTCTCCGGGTCCAAGAATTGATAGAAGGTTTTCACGTCCATCACCACTTGACGTGCCAAGCTTGAGCTTTCCTTCAACGATTACATATAGGTGATCACCATCTGCGCCTTCGGCAAATAAAACGCTTCCCTTGGAAATCTTCACTA
Organism: Actinomycetota bacterium; assembly: GCA_005789205.1. Lineage (GTDB taxonomy): Bacteria > Actinomycetota > Actinomycetes > Nanopelagicales > Nanopelagicaceae > Planktophila. Next base: position 6,858 of record SXYM01000091.1, read on the forward strand.
AATCCATCTGTGCGCGAAGAGAAGCCGAAGCGGCTTCATCAAGGGCGGTAAAGAGCGGTGCTCTGTGTACGGCATCTAAATCTATGGTCACGGGTAGTACTTTAGCCTCATGCCCGCCGATAGTGAAACCCGAAAACAGGCTCGGGCTGTGTATCGAATTTTGAGCAAGACCTACCCTGAGATTCGATGCGAACTAGATTTTAAGAACCCTTTGGAATTAATAGTTGCGACCGTCTTGAGCGCACAGTGCACAGATAAGAGAGTTAACACTATTACCCCCGCTCTTTTTAAGAAATATAAATCCGCAAAAGCATATGCAGGTGCAAATATTCACCAGCTCGAAGAACTGGTGTTTCAAACTGGTTTTTATCGAGCAAAAGCCCGCCATATAAAAGGAATAGGAATCAAATTAGTTGAAGAATTTAATGGTGAAGTTCCCAGAACTCTTGAAGAATTAATAACTTTGCCAGGTGTTGGTCGCAAGACTGCAAACGTAGTCTTAGGTCATGCCTTTGATATTCCTGGGATCACAGTCGACACACATTTTGGTCGACTATCTCGCCGCTTTGGTTGGACCAAAGAAATGGATCCAGTAAAAGTGGAACGCATTGTTGGTGAGTTAATTCCTCAAAAGGAATGGACCAACTTGTCACAGCGAATGATTTGGCATGGCCGGCGAATCTGTCACTCACGCAAGCCTGCCTGCGGAGCATGCCCCGTTGCAAAGATATGCCCAAGTGTTGGTATTGGTGAAATGGATATTGCAAAAGCAAAGTTGTTAGTCAAAACGGATAAGGATTTCCGATGAAGAGAGTAGCTATTGCGGCTGCAGTATTGCTACTTGCCGGATGTTCTTCTCCTTCAGAAAAAGTAGCTGGGCAAGTTGTTTCCTGTGAGAGTATTTCAAGTAGCACAACCAAAAATTCATTATTTCTTGATTGTTTAGATGGTGGTGTTGGTGCCTCAATTGATTCAATCAAAGGCCCGGCAATTATTAATGTGTGGGGATCCTGGTGTAGTCCATGTAAAGAAGAGATGCCGATTCTGCGTTCATTCTATGAAAAAGCTCAAGGAAAAGTTTTACTCATTGGTGTTGATGTTGAAGAGGCATCTCTTGAAGATGGCCGTAAGTTCGTAGAAAACAATGGAATCACTTGGCCCAACCTTTTTGATGCTGATGGTAAATCACGGGCATATTTTGGAATGGGAGTTCCAGTCACATGGTTTATTGCCTCCGATGGAAGCGTGGCCTATAAACATATTGGCGTGCTGAAAAATGAAATTGATTTGATTTCACTTACATCTAAGTATTTAGGTGTGAAGCTTTAATCTTCAGATTTTGCGCTCTGTAAGCCCTCTGAAATCAACTTCATAACATTTGGATCAGCCAAGGTTGTGGCATCTCCCACCGCACGGTTTTCAGCTACATCTTTGAGGAGTCTGCGCATGATTTTGCCGCTTCGAGTCTTTGGAAGCTCATTCACGATCAAGATCTGACGTGGTTTAGCGATTGCGCCAATTTCTTTAGCAACGTGATTTCGTAGCGCTTTATTGAGTTCATCGCCATCAGCGTGCTCGATTCCTCCACGCAAAATTACAAAGGCCACAATTCCCTGGCCCGTCATCGCATCAGCAGCACCAACAACAGCGGCTTCTGCAACTGATTCATGTGAAACTAGTGCGGACTCAACTTCAGTAGTTGAAATACGGTGACCGGAAACATTCATAACATCATCGACTCTGCCTAATAGCCAGATAGCACCGTCGTTATCAAGCTTTGCACCATCACCGGCAAAGTAAATTCCTTCAAAGCGAGACCAATACGTTTCTTTATATCTTTCATCCTCGCCCCAAATACCGCGCAGCATTGATGGCCAGGGTTGATCAAGAATTAAATATCCACCATGTCCATTGCCAACTTGACCAGCATTATCATCAACAACTTTGGCACTAATTCCAGGAAGGGCAGTCATTGCTGAACCTGGTTTAGTTGCACTTACTCCAGGCAATGGTGAAATCATGATTGCACCAGTTTCAGTTTGCCACCATGTGTCAACGATTGGACAACGGTTGCCACCAATGATTTCTCGGTACCACATCCATGCTTCAGGGTTAATTGGTTCACCAACAGAACCGAGTAAGCGAAGTGATGAAAGATCATGTGCTTGAGGAAATTCATCGCCCCACTTCATCCAGGTGCGAATAAGAGTTGGCGCTGTATACAAAATAGTGACGCCATATTTAGCGATTAATTCAAAGATACGTCCCTTGTGGGGAGTATCTGGAGTTCCTTCATACATCACCTGCGTTGCACCGTTAATGAGTGGCCCATAAACAATGTATGAATGACCAGTTACCCAGCCAACATCTGCCGTGCACCAATAGACATCGGTTTCAGGTTTAATGTCGAAGACCATTTTGTGGGTGTATGCCACCTGCGTTAGGTAGCCACCGGTAGTGTGAAAAATACCTTTTGGCTTAGCCGTGGTGCCCGATGTATACAAAATGAAGAGCGGGTGCTCAGAATCAAAGCTTTCTGCCACATGTTCACTTGATTGGCGATCAACAATTTCATGCCACCAAACATCGCGATTAGTCCAGGCGGTTTCTTGCTTTGTGCGTTGCACAACTAAAACCTTTTCAACATTATGTTTACCTTTAAGCGCCTCATCAACTGCTGGCTTTAATGCAAAAGCAGCACCTTTTCTAAATCCACCATCGGCGGTAATAACTATTTTTGCATCTGCATCTTGAATACGTGACAACAGCGCATCTGCAGAAAAACCACCAAAGACAACAGAGTGCAGTGCACCAATGCGTGCACAAGCCAACATTGCAACTGCAGCCTCTGGAATCATTGGCATGTAGATTGCGACGCGATCGCCAGCTTTAACTCCTAGTTCGATTAGAGCATTTGCAGTTTTCTTAACTTCAGTTAATAACTCGGCATAGGTGATTGTGCGTGTGTCTCCAGGTTCACCTTCAAAATGAAAAGCAACGCGGCTTCCCCGACCTTGGCTGATATGTCTATCAAGTGCATTGACTGAGGCGTTTAATTTTCCACCGATAAACCATTTGGCATAAGGAGATTGCCAATCCAAAGTTTTATTCCAAGGTGTGTCCCATTGCAATGATTGTGCTTGTTCATCCCAAAAGGCCAAACGATCTTTTTCAGCGCGAACATAAAGATCAGGCTGCGCATTTGCAGCTGCAGCAAACTGGGCACTGGCAGGAAATGTGCGTTCTTCGCTCAATAAGTTTTCTAAGGACTCATGGTCTTGGCTCATAAATAGAGAGATTACCTTTCATAGCCAGTTATCAACAGAGTTTTGGTTGGGGTAGTTCTCACAGTTTTGGGGCATCCAGAATGCCAAATACGAAAGGAGGTTTCACACATGGGAATAACGTCAATCTTCTTGTTGATATTTAAGTTCTTCGGCAATGCCACATTGGTCTCAGCCCTGTTCCGTTTTGCGGGCTCAGTCTTTAAGACCTACGTCTAGGTAGGTCAAAGAACTAAGCCCCTGGTCCACCCGAGCCAGGGGCTTTTTCGCGCCTCTTTTGTGCGATTCGGGCCAAAGTGAGAGGATTGGCCGTAAGCCTCTAGACGGTTCAAAGCTGCACTCGCTTTTAGGGATTACACCAAGTAACTAGGAGTCATCGTGCCAATTGCAACCCCAGAAATTTATGCAGATATGTTGGATCGCGCCAAGAAAGGCGCCTTTGCATACCCAGCAATTAACGTTTCATCTTCACAAACACTTATCGCTGCTATTCGTGGTTTCGCCGAAGCAGAATCAGATGGAATCATTCAATTTTCTTGGGGCGGGGCTGAATACGCTTCAGGTTCAACAGTTAAGAATATGGTAGATGGCGCAGTTGCCCTTGCTGAGTTCGCACATGTAGTTGCAAAGAACTACAAAGTTAATATTGGAATTCACACAGATCACTGCCCAGCAGAAAAGCTTGATGGTTTCATGCGTCCACTTCTTGCATTTGGTGCAGAACGTCTTAAGTCAGGTAAAGCTCCACTTTTTAATTCACACATGTGGGACGGCTCTGCAGTTGATATGAAAGAAAACATGCGCATCGCAAAGGAAATGTTGACGATGTCTGTTGCTGCAAAGACCATCCTTGAAATTGAAATCGGTGTTGTTGGCGGAGAAGAAGATGGTATTGAAGCAAAGCATGATGCCAAGTTGTACTCAACTCCTGAAGATGCACTTTTAACTGTTGAAACTCTTGGAACTGATGTAAATGCTCGCTACTTAGTGGCTGCAACATTTGGAAATGTTCACGGCGTATATAAGCCAGGAAATGTTGTTTTGCAACCAAAGATTTTGGCAACTCTTCAAGAGGCAGTCTCAAAGAAGTTGGGTCTGCCAGCAGGAAGTAAGCCAATGGACTTGGTTTTCCACGGTGGTTCTGGCTCACTTCTTTCAGAGATCCGCGAATCCCTTGATTATGGCGTGATAAAGATGAATGTTGATACAGATACTCAATATGCATTTACTCGCCCAGTTGTTGATCACATGCTCAAGAGCTACGACGGTGTGTTAAAGATTGATGGAGAAGTTGGTAACAAGAAGGCTTATGACCCACGTGCGTGGGGTAAGGCTGCTGAAGCAGGCATGGCTGCACGTGTTGCACGTGCGTGTGAAGATCTTCGCTCAACCGGAACTTCATCTCTTAAGTAATACCACTACGTAATCGGAGAGGCTTTACCAATGCCAGCACTTGTTTTGCTTGGAGCTCAATGGGGCGATGAAGGCAAGGGTAAAGCTACCGATTTACTGGGTGATCGCGTTGATTACGTTGTCCGTTACCAAGGTGGAAACAACGCCGGTCACACAGTTGTAATTGGCGATCAAAAGTATGCACTTCACTTATTGCCCTCAGGAATTCTTTCACCAAATGTAATTCCAGTAATTGGTAACGGCGTAGTTATTGATCCAGGTGTATTACTCCAAGAAATCGCTGGCTTAACTGAGCGTGGAATTGATTGCAGTAAGTTGTTAATTTCAACTAATGCGCACTTAATTACTCCTTATCATCGCACCATCGACAAAGTTTCAGAACGCTTTTTAGGAAAGTCAAAGATTGGAACGACTGGTCGCGGAATTGGTCCAGCGTATGCCGACAAAATCAACCGCATCGGAATTCGAGTCCAAGATCTCTTTGATCCATCCATCTTGCGTCAAAAGATTGAAAGTGCATTGCGCGATAAGAACCAAGTCCTGATTAAGGTTTTCAACCGTAAGAACATTGAAGTAGATGAAGTTCTTGAAGAGTATTTGGCTTATGCCGAGATTCTTCGCCCATATGTTGCCGACACTGTATTAATTCTCAATGAGGCGTTGAAGGCTGGAAAGCGGGTGCTTTTAGAGGGTTCTCAGGGCACCTTGCTAGATGTTGATCACGGTACTTATCCATTCGTGACATCAAGTAATCCAACAGCTGGCGGTGCATGTACTGGTTCTGGAATCGGACCAACAAAGATTGATCGTGTTATTGGAATCATTAAGGCATACACAACCCGCGTTGGTAGCGGGCCTTTCCCAACTGAGCTCTTTGATGAAGATGGAGAAGCACTGCGCCGCATTGGAGGAGAAGTTGGTGTTACTACCGGCCGTGCACGTCGTTGCGGTTGGTTTGATGCTCCTATTGCACGATATGCAGTTCGCGTTAATGGTTTAACAGATTTCTTCTTAACTAAGTTAGATGTTTTAACTGGTTGGGAAAAGATTCCAGTATGCGTTGCTTACGAAATTGATGGAAAGCGCGTGGAAGAACTTCCAGCATCTCAAACGGATTTCCACCACGCAAAGCCAATTTATGAATACATGCCAGGTTGGAGTGAGGACATTACTGGTGCACGTAAAATCAGTGATCTTCCACAAGCTGCCCAGAACTACATCGCCTTTTTAGAGAAAATCTCGGGAGCACCGATGAGTGCAATCGGAGTAGGCCCCGGGCGCGATGAAACAATTGTCGTAAAGGATTTCATCTAAGAAATGAAAGTCCTCCTAGTCGGAAGCGGCGGTCGCGAACATGCCTTAGGACTAGGGTTACACGCAGATCCAGAGTGCACAGAACTACATGCTGCACCAGGTAATCCAGGAATTGCGCAATTTGCAACTTGTCATCCATTAGTAATAAGTGATAACCAAGCAATTCTAGATTTGGCACAAAAACTTGATGTTGAATTAGTAGTTATTGGCCCTGAGGTTCCATTAGTTAATGGCGCTGCAGATCTGCTGCGGGCCGCTGGAATATCTGTCTTTGGACCCTCTAAAGCTGCAGCCCAATTAGAAGGCTCTAAAAATTTTGCTAAAGAGGTGATGGCAGATGCAGGTGTGCCAACCGCCCATAGTTTTACCTGTTCAACTCAAGCTGAAATTGAAAAGGCACTCGATGCTTTTGGTGCGCCATATGTAGTCAAAGACGATGGTTTAGCTGCAGGCAAAGGTGTTGTTGTTACAAGAGATCGCCAAGAAGCCTTAGATCATGCATTATCTTGCAAGCGAGTTGTTATTGAAGAGTTTTTAGATGGTCCAGAAGTTTCACTCTTTGGAATTAGCGATGGTAAAACAGTTATTCCAATGCAACCAGCACAAGATTTTAAACGCGCACTCAATGGTGATCAGGGACCAAATACCGGGGGAATGGGCGCATACTCACCACTTCCTTGGGCGCCATCAGACATTATTGAAGATACACACAAGAAAGTTCTTGCACCCATGATTGCTGAAATGGCAGCACGTGGTACACCATTTGTTGGTTTGCTTTATGCAGGGCTTTCATTAACTGATCATGGAACTCGCGTCATTGAATTTAATGCTCGCTTTGGAGATCCAGAAACTCAAGTGCTAATCCCACTTTTGAAAACTCCATTGGCACAACTTCTCTATAAAGCAGCAACGAGAAATCTAGAAGGTGTTACTTTGCAGTGGAGAGATGAATCTGCCGTGACTGTTGTTTTAGCTAGTAATGGATATCCAACATCTCCTGCAGTAGGTGGAGTAATTGGAGAATTCCCAGTAATTGAAAAAGTTTCCATTTTTCATGCAGGCACAACGCGCAGTGAAAAAGGCTTAGTTTCATCAGGTGGTCGAGTACTCACTGTTACTGGCACGGGCAGTGACTTAACTGAAGCTCGCGATCGTGCTTACCGGGCAATCAGCCACATCTCACTTGATGGATCCTTCTATCGCACCGATATCGCGCTCAATGCGTCGGTGGCAGAGAAGGGCAATTAAATGAAGGATAATTCGGGCGTGAGCCTTCTCGCTAACCGTTATGCATCAGCTTCGATGCGTGAAATCTTCGCACCTGAAGCAAAAATTATCGCTGAAAGAAAGCTCTGGATCGCAGTAATGCGTGCTCAATCAACGTTGGGTCACGCAATCCCTAAGGATGTAATTACAGATTACGAGAAGGTAATTACACATGTGGATTTAGCTTCCATTGATGCCCGTGAAAAGAAGACACGTCACGATGTGAAAGCCCGCATTGAGGAATTCAATGCTTTGGCTGGCCATGAAGCAATCCATGCAGGTATGACTAGCCGAGATTTAACTGAAAATATTGAAGCCCTACAAATCCACAATGGCCTTGAAGTTGTTCACGACAAAGTTGTTACTATTCTTGCACGATTAGCAGAGCGCGCAACACAGTATGCAGATCAACCAGTTGCAGGGCGTTCACATAATGTTCCTGCACAGATTACGACTCTTGGAAAAAGATTTGCTTCTGCTGCAGAAGAATTACTTTTTGCTTATGAGCGCTTAACTGCTTTGCAAGCTCGCTACCCAATGCGCGGCATAAAAGGTCCAGTTGGAACTGCGCAAGATTCAATTGACTTACTTGGCTCAACAGATGCTCATGCGAAATTTGAAAACACAATTGCAAAAGAGCTGGGCTTTAACCGTATTCTGGATTCAACGGGTCAGATTTATCCTCGCTCTTTTGATTATGACGTTTTAACAACTCTTGTTCAGCTAGCTTCATCTCCCTCATCTCTTGCTACATCAATTCGCTTGATGGCAGGGGCTGAACTTGTCACTGAAGGATTCAAAGCCGGCCAAGTTGGAAGCAGCGCAATGCCTCACAAGATGAACACACGCTCGTGCGAGCGAGTTAATGGTCTAGCCGTTGTGCTTCGTGGATATGCATCAATGGTCAGCGAACTAGCTGGAGATCAATGGAATGAAGGAGATGTTTCTTGTTCCGTAGTTCGCCGTGTTGCAATGCCTGATGCTTTCTATGCAATTGATGGTCTTCTAGAGACCATGCTCACAGTTTTAGATGAGTTCGCAGCATTCCCAGCCGTTATTGCTGCTGAATTAGAGCGTTATCTGCCTTTCTTGGCCACAACAAAGATTTTGATGGCAGCAGTTAAGGCTGGCGTTGGCCGCGAAGTTGCCCATGAAGTTATTAAGGAACATGCAGTTAAGGCTGCACTAGGAATGCGCGAAGGCAAGAAAAACTCACTTCTTGATGATTTAGCAGCAGATGATCGTCTACCACTAGATCGTGCAGCATTAGATGTATTGATTAGCTCCCCACTTGAATTTACTGGCGAATCTCGCCAACAAGTTGCTCGAGTTGTTAGTCGCATTGGCGCGATTACTTCCGCGCACCCTGCCGCAGTGCAGTACAAGCCCGGCTCTATTAGGTGAGCGGCTTCGGCTTAGCTGGTCCACCGCCAGCGCCTTCAATACCTGGGTGGACACACCTGCGCACCGGAAAAGTACGTGACTTATATACAAATGATTTAGGAAATATTTTACTTGTCGCATCTGATCGCATCTCTGCTTATGACTGGGTAATGCCGACAGAGATTCCAGGTAAGGGCGCTGTATTAACGCAGTTATCTTTATTTTGGTTTGATCTACTAGAAGACATAATTCCAAACCATATTGTCTCAACTGATGTTCCAGAAATTGTGGAAGATCGCGCAATTATTGTTCAGCCACTAGAGATGTTTGCAATTGAATGTGTTGCACGTGGGTATTTAACTGGAAGCGGTTGGAGTGAATACAAGGAGAATAGTGCGGTGTGTGGAAATGTTCTTCCCGCAGGATTACTAGATGGATCAGAGCTTCCTAACAGCGTTTTCACACCAGCGACAAAGGCAGAGATTGGTGATCACGACATAAACATTGATTTTGAGGCGGCATCAAAGATTGTTGGTGCCAAGGATGCAGCCGAGCTGCGCGATTTAACTTTAAAGCTCTATGACACTGCAGCAGATTTTGCTAAGAGCCGAGGCATCGTTTTGGCTGATACTAAATTCGAATTTGGACGAAATTTAGCTGGGTCAATTGTCTTGGGCGATGAGGCTCTAACCCCTGATTCATCTAGGTTTTGGGATCAATCCACCTGGGTGCCAGGTGGCACACAGCCCTCATTTGATAAGCAGTTTTTACGTGACTACCTCGTAGCCAGTGGATGGGATAGAAATAGCCCACCACCCGAGCTACCAGCAGAGATCGTAGAAAAAACTGCAGCGCGTTATGAAGAAGCTTTTTATCGTTTAACTGGCAGCAAGTTCTAACTAAGGGAGAATATGACAATGGCAAAGATCGTGGTTGATGTGATGTTGAAGCCAGAGATTCTTGACCCACAAGGTAATGCGGTTGCATCAGCTCTACCTCGCCTTGGATTCTCCTTTGCTAAATCAGTGCGCCAAGGAAAGCGATTTGAAATTGAAGTTGAAGGTGAGCCTTCGGCTGCCCAGTTAGCTGAAGTTGAAAAAGCGGCAGAAGTTCTACTTTCTAATCCAATTATTGAAAACTATGTTGTGAGAGTTGAAAAGTAATGCGCGTTGGAGTCATAACTTTTCCGGGCACACTCGATGATCGAGATGCTGCGCGGGCTGTTGTAGCAGGAGGGTGCGAGGCAGTATCACTCTGGCATGCTGATGCTGATTTAAAGAACGTCGATGCAGTTATATTGCCCGGTGGATTCTCATACGGTGACTATCTGCGCTGCGGTGCAATTTCTCGTTTTGCACCAGTAATGCAGTTAGTAATTGAAGCTGCTGGCAAAGGTATGCCTGTTCTAGGTATCTGTAATGGCTTTCAAGTTCTCTGTGAGTCACATTTGCTTCCAGGTGCTCTCACACGCAACTCAGATCTTCATTTTCTTTGCAGAGATCAAGAGATAGAGATAACTAATAACTCAACACCGTGGACTTCTTCCTATAAGGCTGGCGAAAAGATTGTCATCCCACTTAAAAACGGTGAGGGATCATTCCAATGTGATGATAAAACCCTTGCTGAACTAGAAGGTGAAGGACGTGTCATTGCTAGGTATGTGGGCCAAAACCCTAACGGGTCGAGGAATTTGATTGCAGGAATCACCAATGCACGCGGAAATGTAGTGGGGCTTATGCCTCACCCAGAGCATGCAATTGATGAACTAACCGGACCATCTGCTGCGGGTCTTGGTTTTTTTACTTCAATTCTTAATGCGATGGTGAAGTAATGGCACTGGATACTGTTGTCATTGCACAATCAACTCCAGATACAGTCCAACCATTTGCTGAACTCGGATTAAAGCTAGATGAATATGCACGCATAAAAGAAATCTTAGGCCGCCGTCCAACATCTTCTGAATTGGCTATGTATTCAGTGATGTGGTC
>SXYM01000092.1 GCA_005789205.1 Actinomycetota bacterium
GATAACTAAATCAATGTCAGGGGCAGCCATAGCGCGAATGCGCTCTTTAATCTCATTAGTGATGTGTGGAATAACTTGAACGGTTTCACCTAAATACTCACCGCGACGCTCACGTGCGATAACTCGTGAATAGACCTGTCCGGTTGTGACATTTGCCGATCCATGCAAATCAGTATCTAGGAATCGCTCGTAATGGCCTATGTCTAAATCAGTTTCTGCACCATCATTAGTTACAAATACCTCACCGTGCTGGAATGGATTCATTGTGCCTGGATCAACATTGAGATAAGGATCAAGCTTTTGCATCGTTACGCGGATGCCACGGGCTACTAATAACCTGCCAAGTGATGAGGCGGTGAGTCCTTTGCCAAGTGATGAGGCGACTCCGCCAGTTACGAATAAGTGTTTAGTCACATGAGGTTGGCCCATGGGAGACCAACCTATCATCGAATTTCCTAACGCTTCGACAGGGGCAGTTCTAGGAGTTCGGTGGCGTGCTCGCGCGCGCTTGTTGAGCTCTCCATTCCAGCCAACATGCGGGCTATCTCCTCAACACGATCCTCTTTGACTACTTTTCGCACGTTGCTCTCGGTAACGGAACCATCGGAGTTTTTCGTCACCACAAAATGGGAATCTGCCCAGGCGGCAACTTGAGGCAGGTGAGTAACGACAATGACTTGTGCATGTTGAGAGAGTGCATGCAGGCGTCGGCCAACTTCAATTGCAGCCTTGCCACCAACCCCTGCATCTACTTCATCAAATACATATGTTCCGACTGGATGCGTGGCCGCAAGAACTACTTCTAGAGCCAACATCACCCGAGACATTTCACCACCACTTGCACCCTTAGCCAGTGGAACAAGAGGTCCATCTTTGTGTCCTTGAATCAGCATTTCAATCTCATCACAACCAAAGGCCGTGAAATCAGACTCTTTTAATGCGTTGTAGTCAGCGCTGTGCACCTGACAATGGAAAGAAGTGTGTGGCATAGATAACTGCGCAATTTCCTTAGTAACTTCTTTTGACAACTTGGATGCGTTATCACTTCGAATGCTTGTGAGTGATTTTGCAGCAGCAACAAGTTTCTTCTTTATTCCAACAAGCTCAGTTTCTAACTCCTTTAACCGCTCATCTCCGCCTTCAAGATCTGCAATGGCATTCTTTGAGCTCTCAAATCGCTCGATCAGAGAAATTAGCTCATCATCGGCAGATTGCGAACCGCCATATTTCTTAATCAGTGCATTGATCTCAGCTTTTCTCGCGTTCAAATAATCTAAGCGAGCAGGATCGGCCTCTAAGTTAGCTATATACGAAGCGAGAGCGCCCTTAGCATCATCAACTAAGAAAAAAGCTTCACTCACCCTTTGATAGAGCTCCTCGATTTGTGGATCTTTGGCTCGAACCGAATCCAGTGATTTCCGAGTAATTCCAAGAGTTGTCAGCGAACCTGACTCTTCTTCTCCAATCACTGATGAGGCGTTTTGGGCAGCCAATCGCAGATCCTCAACGCTAGATAAGCGCCCTATCTTAGTGGTTATCTCTTGTAGCTCTCCGCGCCCCAATTTTAACTTGCCCATCACGGCTGCGAACTCACGCAGTTCAATTAGCTGAGCATCCCTTGAATCAATACTCTTCTTCATCGCAGCGATACGCAACTTAAGCTCGTGATAGTTAGCTAACTCCCCTTGATAATTCACTAACGCGCCATGTAACTCTTTGCCACCAAATCGATCTAGTAAATCTCTTTGCTTGGAAGCCTTAGTCATGTTCAAGTTAGCAGCTTGCGCGTGCACTTCCACCAAGTTCTCACTTGCAGCAACTAACGCACTTGAAGGCACAGAAATAGCATTACTTGATGCTTTGCTTTTACCATCTGCATTCACTGTTCTTGTAAGAATTAACTGCCCATCTTCAACTTGCAAACCTGTCTCTTCAAAAGAATCCTTTAAAGAATTTGGAACGCTAAAGATGCCACTAGCAACTAATCGCTCACTTCCCTTTCGCACGAGTGAACTATCACTTTTACCACCCAGGATAAGGTTTAAGGCCGTCAAAATCATTGTCTTTCCTGCACCGGTCTCACCAGTTAAAACAGTTAAACCTGGGGATATTTCAAGGGTGGAGTGCTCAATAACTCCAATAGAGCGAATAGATATTTCTTCTAGAAATGTGCGATCACTCACCGCGCCAGCCCTCAACTGGAAGTCTGAATTTGGCCACTAATCGATCACTAAATACTGTGTTAGTCAGATGCGCCAACTTAACAACGTGGGAATCTTTGGTGATGACTACGCGATCTCCAGCCAGTAAATCAAATTTGCGCAGTGAATCAGCAGATAAGACCGCCTCTTTGGACTCAACTTTCACAACAATTTCAGATTGAGGAGAAATAACAAGTGGACGTGAAAACAAGGCATGTGCCGAGATTGGCAACACAACGAGTGCATCTACTTCAGGCCACACAACTGGACCCCCGGCAGAGAATGCATAGGCAGTTGAGCCAGTTGGTGTGGAGCAGATCAAACCATCACAGCCCCAGCGTGAAATTGGACGACCATCTATTTCAAGAAAAAGCTCGACCATCGTTGAACGCTCTCGCTCAACCGTTACTTCATTGAGCGCCCAACCTTGCGAAACAGTTTTGCCATCTCTCTTAACGGCATACTGCAACACCATTCGTGAGTCCAAGACATATTCACGCTTTGTTATTGCCGAAACTATTGCGGATAGCGGTGGTTTTTCAACCTCTGCTAAAAATCCGACATGGCCCAAATTCACACCTAGCAGTGGAATTTGCTGCTCTCTAGTGACTTCTGCAGCTCGCAACATCGTGCCATCCCCGCCCAACACAACGACAACTTCTAACACCGGCAAAGAAGCGACATCACAGTTGACTACTCCAGAAATCGCGACATCAGAGATTGTGTAGAGTGAAAAACCTCCAGCAGTAAAATCTTTTGCAAGGGCTGTGGCCGCATCTACTGCTTCCTTACGCGAAGGATTACAGACAAGTAATAAATTACGCTCGCTCATTTACTGTGGTCCAATCGCTATCGCTTGATCTAACGTCACATGATTAATCTCTGGGGCTCCTCGACGCAGCCACAAGAAATATTCAACATTTCCAGCAGGTCCTGGCAGTGGACTTGCTGCAATACCTAAGGTTCCAAGACCGACATCATAAGCAGAATCTGCCACTTCAATAACTGCAGCTTTTCTAAGAGCTGGATCGCGCACAACCCCTCCAGCTCCCAGCTTCTCACGTCCGACTTCAAACTGAGGTTTAACCATCACAACAAAATCAGCATCCGGCTTTGAAACTGCGGCTAAAGCTGGCAGCACAAGAGTCAATGAAATGAAGGAGAGATCTGCAACAACTAAATCAATTGGATCCCCAATTACTTCACCAGTTAGATGGCGAATATTGGTGCGATCATGCACCGTTACGCGGGGATCTTGACGAAGCTCCCATGCCAATTGCCCATAACCCACATCAACTGCCACAACACGATCGGCTCCCCTGCGCAATAAAACATCAGTAAATCCGCCAGTTGAAGCACCGGCATCTAGACAGCGTTTTCCTTCAACAACAACGCCACTAAATGCATCAAGTGCCCCTGCTAATTTATGGCCGCCGCGAGAGACAAAATCATCGCGCTTGCCGTGGAGTTTTATCGAGGTTTCTGCATCGACCATGGTTGCCGGCTTTGATGCTGGAATTCCATTTACTAAAACAGATCGCGCCTCAATCAAATCCGATGCATGCTCGCGCGAACGGGCTAACTCCCGGCGCACTAACTCTGCATCAAGACGGATTTTCACGTGTCCTACTTACAACCCATCAATGGATGAAAGTGCAGTAGATAGTTTTTGGTGCAACTGTTCATAGCGATCACCATGATCATTAATCTGCATGGCATCAATCTCAACTATCTCACTGCGAACTTCTTCTACTAAATTCTCACCCTGCCTCTGTTCAGAGTTAGTTGTCATTTTTTGCTCACTTTCTTAGTCGCAGCTTTCTTGACAGGCTTCTTGGCTGGCGCAGCTTTCTTGACAGGCCTATTCATTTTTAGGCGCGCAACTTCTTCTTTTAGGGCTTCGAACTCACCGCGCTTAACAAAACCCATTTTGGAAACGGAGCGTTCAACTTCATCTTCAATTTTGATTTTTAGGGCCTCACCACCTTCACGCAGCCATTGATTAACCGTGGAGGCTACATCTGATGCATTTTTATCCCCATCAGTTAATTTGCTTAGGTAGGTGCGCAGTGTCGAGAAAATGTCGTTGGCCATAGCCACAAGCCTATCTAAATTCGAGAAATCTCAACGGCTTCAACCTGCCAACGGCTTGCAAGTCCAGCAGCACCGGTCCAAAAACGTCTGTGAATAGCACCTGAAACTTCAACCCATTCATCGGGCTTTAAAGTCAGCGCAATTCGCCGCGATTTAGCGCTCCAGGCGCCGATCTCTAGGGTGTCTATACCATCGCGCCGCTCTCTGCTAACAATGAGGCGAAACTCTACAACCTTATCCCCCGACGGCAGTTCTTTCTCAAGTGCGCAAGCGGAAATGCGGCCTCTTAAAAGAAGATCATTGAGGGAGAAATCCTCTTCCTCTACTGCAAGTACTACGCTCTTTTTTTTGACTTTTTTCTCACTCATGCATTTACTCATCTCTTCACTTAATCGGAAAGGATGATGATTACCAGAGGGAGCGACAAAAAGTAGAAACCTAGATTTTTTGCTGTGGGTAACTAATTACAAACAACGCTTGGCAGCGTCGGTAATCTCTTTTGTATCAATTTCTGCACATTTAGCAAACCACTCTTGTGACTCTTCCTTACGACCTGCAGCCTCGAGAGCATCTGCATAGGCATAGCGCAATCGCACTGCCCACTCCTCTTGCTCATTCTTAAGCTCTTTGCATGTAAGTGTGACAACGGCTGCATCAAATTCACCAAGATCACGGCGAGCACCAGAGGCAACAATTCGCATTTCAATCTCTTCAGGTTTTGCCAATCGCTTGACCTCATCAGAACCAGCCAAATTCAAGGCTTTCAGAGGGTTTCCAAGACCACGTTCACAATCAGCCATTACTGGCCACATTGAAACATCACCAGAAATTCGATGCGAAGCACGTAGTTCTTTTAGTGCAATTTCATAATGGCCAGCGCGATATGCAGCATAGCCAGCAGATTCTCGGACAACAGCTAAGCGACCTGCGTGGTGAGCGGCTGCAACACCATGCTTGTGTGCGCGCTGTGGGTCATCTTCTGCATACAAATTTACACACGCTAAGTGTCTTGCAACTACTTTTGCATTTTCAGCAGAAAGAGAAAGAAGTTCTGCACGCAAAGATTTATCTAACTCTTCACCAGTAATCTCATCTGGGATATCTGGTTCAAAAATTCGTGGACGAAGACGAGATTGTTCGCGATCCATAGGTGCAGAACGCGCACCACGTAAATCTGAACCATCACGAGTTTGGCGCGGCGCTCCTGCGCGATTAGAAGATCCTCCGCGAGCTGGCAAATCTTCACGCCGGCGTGCATTATTTGGCCCCGATGGACGAGATGAAGCAGGACGTGATGGATGTTTGTTTTTATCCTCCACTGTCATACTCCAATCTTGAGATAAGTAAATAAATGATAGAGAAATAAAAAAGGGGCGCTCGTTAAAGCGCCCCTTTTTATAAAAGAAGTCCGGCAACGTTCTACTCTCCCACAAGGTCACCCTTGCAGTACCATC
>SXYM01000093.1 GCA_005789205.1 Actinomycetota bacterium
AATTAAAGATGTATTACGCATTTGGAAAATCACAGTTGCAGGTTGCTTTGGGACGTATCGTGCGCAGTGAGCCAGATGGTGGCTGGAGCACGGGTCAATCAAAGCTCAGCCCGGTGTTAAAAAAGAACTACAGCGATAGCCGTAAGGCCCTGACCCGTTTATCGCGCGCTGTTGAAGATCCAGATTTGATGTTGATGAGAGCACGATTAAGTCGTCTTTTATCACCATCTTTAGATAAAGATTCGCGCAATTATTTCTCATATAGCGCAAAGGCTGCGGTAGATGCCCAAGTTCGAAAGCTGCGAATTAATCCAGGCAAATATCAAGTCACAACTGATTCTGCAAAATTGCCAGTAACGATAATTAATGAATTCAATGTTGATGTCATGGTCAATGTTGAAATGACGCCAATGAATACAAGAGTGGTTGTTGAGAACTTTGCTGGCGTTGTTGTGCCGGCCAACTCTAAAAGACAGTTAGAGCTCACCTTGGATGTAATAGCCCCGGGAGAGACCACAATTTTTGCCCAAATCACTGATGCTACGAGTGTGGAGGTCGTGCCAGCATCTATTCTTCAGATTAATTCAACAGTTATTGATAAACGTGTGACATGGTTTACCACGGGAGCAGCCATCCTGCTCCTACTTGCAGCCGTTGCCCAAAGTGTCCGCCGAGTAAGAAAGGGGCGCAAAGATGAAATCTAATGAACTCTTCCGCGCCTCTGGGATCATGGCACTTGGCACAATCATTTCTCGTATTACAGGATTTATCCGTGGAATCTTGATTGTTGCCGTTCTTGGCACAGCGTTGCTTGCAGACACATACAACGTTGCAAACACCATGCCTAATATTTTGTATAACTTACTTGTTGGTGGTGCGTTAACTGCAATCTTTATCCCACAGTTAGTGCGATCTTTTGATCATGAAGATGGCGGAGATGGTTTTGCCTCACGCTTAATTACAACAATTTCAATTATTTTATTTGTTCTAGTTGCCATTGGAATGTATTTTGCGCCAGCTCTTGTTCGTCTATATGCACCAGAGTTCTTCACAACAGGCTTTGAAACCGAAAAAGAGATTGCAATTGCATTTACTCGCTACTGCTTGCCTCAGATCTTCTTCCTAGGCCTATTCACGATGCTGGGACAAGTAGCAAATGCCCGTGGTTCCTTTGCCCCACTGATGTGGGCACCGATAGCCAATAACATCGTTGGAATAGTCTTATTTGGCGCTTTCCTTATCTTTGCACCTTCAGTGAGCATTGATAACATTTCAAATATCCAAGTGCAGATTCTGGGATGGGGAACAACGTTGAGTGTCGTTGTCCAAGCACTTGTTTTAGTTCCAGTCATTAAGAGACTGGGAATAAAGCTACACCCGCAATGGGGTCTAAAAGGACTTGGTAAATCTTTTGGTCTAGCAGGCTGGACTTTGATTTATGTTTTGATTTCACAACTTGGCTATTTGGTAACAGTAAACGTTGCTACAAGTGCTGCTGTGCGAAGTGCGCAAGAAGGAATAGAGCGTGGAGTTGGTTACACGCCATATACATTTGCTTACTACGTAATGTTGTTGCCTTATTCAATTGTGACAATCTCAATCATTACGGCCATCTTGCCTCACATTTCACGACTTGCTTTAGAGAAGAAAGCTGAAGAAGTGCGTGAGCAGTTAATTCGTGCAATTCGACTTGTTGGTGTTATTACAATCCCGAGTGCAGTTGCATTTTTATTATTTGGTCCACTCATTACCTCAGTTCTCTTTATTGGAATTCCATTAGAAGACTCAAGATATATTGGTTATGTATTAGCAGCGTTGAGTTTTGGTCTAGTAGCATTCTCTATTAACTTAATTCTCATTCGTGGCTTTAATGCATTTGAAGATACTCGCACACAAGTAATTTCAATATTAATTATCAATATCATTGCAGTCGGACTTTCCTACCTTTCACTTGCTACATTGCGTAATCAGTGGGTGACAATTGGTTTAGGCGCAGCATTTTCGATTTCATACTTGCTTGGTTTGTTTGTTACTTTGTCGCTACTTAAAAAACACACAGGAAAGATCTCTTTGAAAGATTTTGCTGGCCAACACCTTCGTCTCTTCGGTGCCTCTTTTGGCGTGATGTTGCCACTTTTCGCGCTTACGCAATACCTAGATTGGGTTGGTGTTGAAATGAGTCAAATCGCAAGAATAGGAGAGTTGGCAGTTGTAATGGCTGCGGCTTTTATAGGTTATTTGATTGCAGGCAAAGCCGCTGGTGTTGAAGAAATCACAATGATTAGACATCTAAAGAACTCTGTTTTACGACGTCCTGGCGAAGCGGAATAAAAAAGATAAGTTACGGGTTATAGGGAGTAGATATGAGTGAAGTTAGAGATGTTGTAATTGTTGGATCAGGCCCAGCTGGATACACAGCTGCCATTTACGCATCTCGCGCACAGTTAAACCCAGTTATTTATGAGGGTTCAGTAACTGCAGGCGGTGCACTCATGAACACCACTGAAGTTGAAAACTTTCCTGGATTCATTGATGGTGTGATGGGTCCAGATTTAATGGACAGCATGCGAAAGCAAGCAAAGCGCTTTGGCACAGAATTGGTCACCGATGACATTGTTGAAATGGATTTATCAGGTGATATCAAGATTTTGAAAGATGGTTCAGGTAATACTGTTAAAGCAAAGGCTGTCATTCTTGCAACTGGAAGTGCATACCGCGAAATTGGTTTAGTAAATGAAAAGCGTTTATCTGGCCATGGTGTTTCTTGGTGTGCTACATGTGATGGTTTCTTCTTCCGCGGACAAACTATCGCAGTTGTCGGCGGGGGAGACTCAGCAGTTGAAGAAGCAATGTTCTTAACTCGTTTTGCTGACAAAGTCATTTTGATTCATCGTCGTGATTCATTGCGCGCATCAAAGATCATGGCAGAGCGTGCAGCCAATAATCCTAAGATCGAATTCTTGTGGAACTCTGAAGTTATTGATGTTCTGGGTGCTGACAAAGTTTCAGGTCTAAAGATTAAGAACACATTAGATGGATCTGAATCAACATTAGATGTCACTGGTTTATTTGTTGCCATCGGACATACCCCACGCAGTGAATTAATTATTGGCCAAATCGATCTAGACTCTGAAGGCTATGTAAAAGTGGAAGATCGATCCACTAGAACAAATATCAAGGGCGTCTTTGCATGCGGTGACTTGGTGGATCACACCTACCGCCAAGCAATCACAGCAGCTGGCTCTGGCTGCGCCGCAGCGCTAGATGCTGAAAGATTTCTCTCAGGACACTAAAGTTCTCAACCTAAACACACACATCAAGGAGTAATAAATGGCCACGAGCAAAGTAACTACAGCAACATTTGATGCTGAGGTTTTAAAGAGCAGCACCCCTGTATTGGTGGATTTCTGGGCGGAATGGTGTGGCCCATGCCGTGCTGTGGGACCAATTCTTGAAGAGATTTCAGATGAATACGCTTCAAAGTTAAAAATCGTAAAACTCAACACTGATGAAGAGTCAGCAATCGCGATTAAGTATGGGATTTCATCGATTCCAACTATGAACGTTTTTGTTAATGGCGAAATAGTTAAGACTATTGTTGGAGCTAAGCCAAAGCCTGCGATGTTGAAGGAACTTGAAAGCTTTCTCTCTTAAAGAAAATGTCGGAGCTCTCTGAATCCCAGATTCGATCTTTTCAACAAGCCCGCGGTTTAAGCGTCACGGGTCTTGTTGATGAGGTTACTGCTCGCGCTCTAGAAGAAGCGCAGTGGAAACTCGGAGATAGATCGCTCAATCTGCAAGAGCCACCATTAATGCATGGTGATGATGTTGCTGTATTGCAATCGCGATTAACTGAAATGGGTTTTGATTGTGGGCGAGTAGATGGAATCTATGGTCCGCGCACTGAATTAGCCGTCAAAGATTTTCAGAAATCAGTTGGTGCAACTGTTGATGGTAAATGTGGTCCTGCAACAATCATTGCTCTTATTCGTTTAACTAAAATTGTTTCAGGTGGCGCTCCGTCAATCTTGCGTGAGAGTGCTAATCAGAAAAATCGTGGACCAGCACTAGCTAATAAAACAATTGTTTTAAACCCAGATGGTGATGACCCACTAGTTTATGATGTTGCAGTTCGTACAGAAGGTCGTTTACTTGCACTCGGTGCTTCAGTTTTTTTAACTTGTGGTGAAAGAAATAATCCCTCAGAAAGTGAGCGAATTACTTTTTCAAATAACAATAATGCTGATTTGATGATTTCACTTCATGAAGATAGTTATAAGAATGAAAATGCGCATGGTGTAGCAACATATTTCTATGGCAGTGAAGCACACGGTGTGCATTCAATTGTTGGAGAAAGGTTTGCATCATTAGTTCAGCGCGAGATTTGTGCCCGTACTGATTTTGCTAACTGCCGCACACATGCCATGACATGGGATTTGTTGCGCTTAACTAAAGCGCCGGCTGTTCGTATTGATTTAGGTTATAAAACTAATCCTGGCGATATTGGCCGTATGTCCCGACCAGATTTTCGTGATGTGATTGCAGAGGCCCTCGTTATTGCAATTCAGCGCCTCTATTTAGCTGCTGAAGATGATGCAAAAACAGGAACTTTGCGTATTTCTGATCTGCGCAAAGCCGGTATCCGTCGTTAATCAGTGCTCGGCTACGTGCCGGCATATGGGAGACTTAAGCCATGTCTGAAGTAACGCCACGTTTTGCAACCGGAGCGCCCCAAAATCTAGAGGAGCGCTTTGCTGGACGTGCTGCGCATATGCAACCAAGTGAGATTCGCTCACTCTTTGCCGTTGCATCCAGACCTGAAATAGTTTCATTGGCTGGCGGAATGCCAAATCTTTCAGCACTTCCAATGGCCATGATGGCCGATGTTGTTCAAAAACTCATTTTGAATAACGGTGCAGAAGCTTTGCAGTATGGAAGTGGACAAGGACATCCAAAACTTCGCGAGCAAATCTGCGAGATGATGGCGTTAGAGGGTATTCGCGCTAACCCTGATGATGTCTTAGTAACAACAGGTTCTCAACAAGCTTTAGATTTAATTTCACGTATTTTTATTGACCCAGGCGATGTTGTTTTAGCTGAAGCACCTTCATATGTTGGTGCACTTGGTACTTTCCATCAATATGAAGCAAAAGTTATCCATGTTGAGACTGATGATTTGGGATTAGTTCCAGATGGTTTACGCGCTGCGATTAAGAGCGTTCGTGCTTCAGGGCGTCGAATTAAGTTTTTATACACAATCCCTAACTACCAAAACCCTTCAGGGGTTCTACTTCCTGCAGATCGCCGTACTGAAATCTTAAATATCTGCCGCACAGAAGGCATCTTTGTTGTTGAAGATAACCCGTATGGCTTGCTTGGCTTTGATAAGCCTTCGCCGAATGCCATGCGCGCTGAGGATTCAGAGAATGTTATTTATTTAGGCTCTTTTTCAAAGACGATTGCTCCTGGAATGCGCGTGGGTTGGGCGCTGGTGCCACCATCTCTGAAAGAGAAGTTAATTATTGCCAGTGAATCTTCAATTCTGTGCCCTTCAAATTTTTCACAGTTAACGATTTCTAGTTATTTAGCTGATCAACCATGGCGCGATCAGATCGCATCTTTTTGCGATCTCTATAAAGTGCGCCGCGATGCAATGCTTGAATCATTAGACGAGTATTTTCCTGTAACTGCTAAATGGACAAAGCCTGGCGGTGGTTTTTACGTCTGGGTTACTTTGCCTGAAGAAATCGACACTAAAGCGCTTATGCCAAAGGCGATTGTTGCCAAGGTTGCCTACGTTCCGGGTACAGCCTTCTATGCAGATGGTTTTGGTTCTTGGTCAATGCGTTTGTCATATTGCTACCCAACACCAGAGCGCATCCGTGAAGGTGTGAAAGCTTTGGGTGGAGTAATTAAGACTGAGATGGCTCGACGCGGCGGAAACCAACTTAATTAATTATTAATCGCCTTAGCAATTCGCTTTAAATCCTCAGCTCCAGCAAACTCAATAACAATTGTTCCCTTTTTCATGCTGCCTTGAATTGAAACACGAGTGTCTAGTGAATCTCCCATGGTGTCAGCGATCTCTTGAAGTTCAGGGCTTGCAGACTTTGTTGCCTTTAACTTCTTTGTACTTTTTCGCTTTGGCGCCCCAGTTGAAACAATTTCCTCAGTTGCACGAACGCTCAAGCCTTGCGCAACGATTCGCGTCGCTAGTTTTTCAATCTCACTTGAATCACTCAATCCTAAAAGTGCGCGAGCATGCCCAGCACTAAGTGCGCCGGTAATTAGTTTCTGTTGGACGGAAGTTGGCAAGTTCATTAGACGAATGGTGTTTGAAATTAGTGGACGTGATCGTCCAAGTTTGACGGCAAGTTCATCATGTGTGCAGTTAAAGTCTGTGAGAAGTTGTGAATAGGCCGCTGCTTCTTCTAGTGAGTTAAGTTGGCTGCGATGGATGTTTTCAATCAAAGCCTCGCGCAAGAGTTCATTATCTGGAGTTTGACGAATAATTACTGGAATTGTTTTTAATCCCGCGGCTTTGGCTGCGCGGAATCTACGCTCTCCCATGATGAGTTCATAGGAACCGTTTGGTTTCTGTCGAACAACAGGTGGTTGCAAGATGCCGATCTCTCTAATAGATGCGGTTAATTCATTGAGTGCATCTACATCAAAGTGTTGGCGTGGTTGACGTGGGTTAGCAGATATCAGATTGACATCAATTTCATTTTGAGTTGCAACTTCTTGCCCAGCAACAGTTAATGATGTTGGAATCAATGCATCTAGGTTTGTCCCGAGTCCTCCACGACGTGCCATTATGCAATCTCGCCTTCACGCTTGTAATTAATTGAAACAACATTTGAATCAAAAGGTTTGCCGCGCTCTGCTAATTCGCGAGCAACTGACATATAAGCAATAGCACCTGGTGATGATGCGTCATATGTCATTACTGTTTGATTAAATCCCGGTGCTTCTGAAACTCGCACAGCACGTGGTATGGGAATATCAATTAATTCATTTGGGTAGTGTTTGCGAATCTCATCTGCAACATCATTAGCAAGTCGTGTGCGGCCATCAAACATTGTTAAAACAAAAGTTGAAAGTTTCAGCGATGAGTTCAAACGCTTCTTAACTAATTCATATGTTTGTAACAGTTGTGACAAACCTTCAAGTGCGTAGTATTCACATTGAACGGGAATCAACATTTCTTTTGCAGCAGTTAACGCATTAATTGTTAACAAACCAAGTGATGGTGGACAATCAATAAATATATAATCAAGTGGTTCACCAGCTGCAATGCGCTGAGTCGCTAACTC
This sequence comes from Actinomycetota bacterium, assembly GCA_005789205.1. Classification (GTDB taxonomy): domain Bacteria; phylum Actinomycetota; class Actinomycetes; order Nanopelagicales; family Nanopelagicaceae; genus Planktophila. The sequence continues at coordinate 7,317 of SXYM01000093.1, forward strand.
ATCAATGGCATCTTTCAATCGCATCTCACGTGCAACAATTGGAACTAATTCAATTTCTGCCTGTGCAAGTGATGTATTTGATGAAACACATTCAAGTGAAGGAAAACCTTTAACTTTTTGTATTGCTTGCGACATTGTTAAATCGCCCATAAGAACTTCATAAATTCCAGCGTTTTCTAGGTGCTCTACCCCCAGGGCAGTTGAAGCGTTTCCTTGAGGGTCTAGATCAATAACTGCCACTCGCAGGCCGCCCATAGAAAGGGCCGCAGCTATATTTACTGTGGTGGTGGTTTTGCCAACCCCACCCTTTTGATTAGCTACCGTGATGATTCGAAGAAAGGCAGGTTTTGCCATCGCCTCTTTAAGACGGCGAACGCCAATAACCTTCTTTGTTTCACGTGAATCATCCACGTAGATTAGTTAAGCACCTTTGCGCACTTCTACTATGCGTCCAAGCTCAATGCCGTCAAGATTTACCTCGTGGAGCATGGCTTTTGGCACCGATTTCATCTCTTCTTCGGCAGATTTACCCTTAATGGCCATAAGAGAGCCATTGGTCTTTAAAAGGTGCCAGCTCATTTTCTTTAACTTCTCAAGGGGGGCCACTGCCCTAGCTGTTACATAGTGGGCGCTGGTGCGCACATCCTGGGCCTGGCCTCGGATAACCTCAATATCAAGACCTGCCACTGCCTCTTTAAGGAACTCAACTCTGCGCTCCAAGGGCTCAATTAAGACCACTTTGAGATCTGGGCGGGCTAGAGCGATCACGATTCCAGGCAGACCAGCCCCTGAGCCGATATCAAAGACTATGGAGCCCTCTTTGAGCAGGGAGGTCACGGGCAGGCAGTTAAAGATGTGGCGATCCCAGATCTTGTCAGCTTCGCGGGGACCGATTAATCCACGCTCAATTCCAGCGCTTTCAAGGAAAGCGGCATAGGCATGAACCCGATCGATATCAGGGAAATATCTCTCGATCAAGGTTTCACGTGAAACCTGCATTTACGATGGGTAGATTACGACGTAGCGGTTTGGGTCTTCCCCGTCAGATTCGCTACTCAAGCCTAGTTCTTGGATTGTGTCGTGGATGATTTTGCGCTCAAAGGCGTTCATTGGAGCTAGTTTGATTGAAGCGCCAGTGGTTTTAGCCTCTTCAGCCATCTCGTTGGCTAGCTTTGTTAGCTCCTTGCGGCGGTTGGCGCGGAAGTTATCGATATCAAGCATCAGGCGTGAGCGATCTCCTGTAGCGGTCTGAACTGCCAGGCGAGTGAGCTCTTGAATGGCATCTAGAACCTCACCTTCATGGCCAACCAAGTGGTTCAATTTTCCACCAACGATAGCCAGTGAGGCACGGTCGTTTTCAACGTCAATATCGATGTCACCATCTAGATCTGCGATGTCAAGGAGTGCCTCTAGGTAGTCGGCTGCGATATCGCCCTCTTCCTCAAGCTTTGCTACACCCTTTACAGGCTTTGCCTCTGCTACTTCTTCTACTTTCTCAACAACTTCTGCTTTTGCCTTTGCCATAACGGATCTCCCAGTCGGGTTTGTAGTGAATTAATAGTATTTGTACAGATTTGTCCTATTTCTTCTTCTTCTTTTTCTTTGGTTGGTTTCGTTGCCCTTTTACCTCATCCGTTGGTGGGGCCACATCTGTTTCAGGAGCTACTACCCCGCCTTTGTGGTTGCGCTTTTTTTGCAGCTCTTCATAGGCAGGTGATCCTGGTGTTGGGTTTCGCTTAATGACATAGAACTGTTGACCCCATGTCCAAAGGTTTGTTGTTGACCAATAAATTAAAACTCCCACCGGGAAGTTAACACCTGTGACTGCGAAAATTACTGGGAATGCATACAACATAATTTTTTGCTGTTGCAACATCATATTGTTGCTTGAATCCATCTTTGGCATGCCCTTCATCATTAACTGACGTTGGGTTGTGAAAGTTGTGAGCGACATGAATGCAATCAAGAAAACCGTAACAATCTTTACGGTTGTTATATCTGAACCTAAAAATGTTTGAGAGATTGGTGCGCCAAAGAACTCCGCTTGCGCTGCACTAACAACATCATCTTGTGACAACACTCCGTGTTTTACGGGAGGGTTCTTACCAATCCCGTTAAGAACAGTGAAGAGTGCAAAGAAAATTGGTGCCTGGGCTAGGATTGGAAAACATGAAGCTAAGGGGTTTGTTTTGTGTTCTTTATAAAGCTTCATCATCTCTTCTGATTGCTTCTGGCGATCATCTTTATATTTCTTTTGAATATCCTTCATGTGTGGTTGAAGGGCGGTTAATGCGCGCTGGCTCTTGATCTGCTTAACAAAAAGTGGGATCAAGATAATACGGATGATGATTACAAGACCAATAATTGCAAGTGACCATGACACACCGCTCTCTGAACCAAACAAAGGTGTGAGTAAATCGTGGATTGAGACAATAACCCAGGAAACAGCGATATATAAGGGGTTTAAGATGCTATCCATTGACACTTACCTTCTCTTTCGAAACTGCGTAATCGACTCCGCCATGTGACCATGGGTTACACCGCACTAAACGCCAAGCGCTCATTGCAATTCCTTTTAACCCATAAGTTTCAATTGCGCTAACCGCATAGCTTGAACATGATGGGTAGTACTTACACCGTGGTGCTAATGATGGTGAAATCCATTTTTGGTAAAATTTGATAGGCGCGGTGATGAGAGTTCTCATTTTGTAGCCGCGCGATCTTTGGTTTTGCGAACCAAGTTGGTGATAACGGTTGCAATCTCTGATTTGCAATCAGCATCAGCTGAGTTGTTAAGTCCGCGGATAACCAAAAGTGATCCTGTTGGAAGAGATGTGTAATTATTAAAAATACAGTGGCGGATTTTTCGGGCTAATCGGTGGCGAGCAACAGAGCTACCAACGGCTTTGCTAATAATTAATCCGGCGCGAGCAGGTTGATCAAGTTCGGTTGTGTATAGATAGCCGACAAAGTTGGTCGATGAGTATCTGATTCCACTCTTTGTTGCGCGGGCAAAATCCCCGCTCTCAGTTAAACGTGCGCTTTTGGCAAGCACAGGAGTTTTCCTTAAAGTCTTTAAGCGGAAAGACGCGCGCGGCCTTTTGCACGGCGAGCTGCAAGAACAGCACGGCCTGCACGTGTGGCCATACGGGCACGGAAACCATGCTTTTTGGCACGACGACGGGTATTGGGTTGGAAGGTGCGCTTTGTCATCTCAAACTCCTAAATAATTAAAAATCTACTGCGGGCCAGAAATACGGGGGAAGCAAGGAGGTAACGGTAAAGGTTTGGGGATAAGCCGGTCAAACTCAGATCTAGGCTCACCCCTTTCGCCTCATACTGTGGATAACCAGTTGCTTTTTTTCCCAATCCGCTCTACTTTTACGCCCTCCTCCACAGGTTTATAGCTTTTGGGGGTTTTATAAGGGCTCAACCTGGGGTTTAGACCACAGGCTGTGGATAACCCTGTGGATATCAGAGAGGGGCCAAAGTGGCCGTTAAAGAGATTGAGTTAACGACTCTCTGGGATCGCGTTATTGAAGAGGTTGCCGTTGATGCGCCTCAACATCGAGCATTTTTACAACTTACAAAGCCTTTAGGTCTACTCCACAACAATGATCAAACAACTTTATTGGTCGCAGCCCCAAATCTTTTTGCAAAAGATGTTTTAGAGAGCCGCCTGCGCACAGTTGTCTGTGATGTTTTAACTCGCGAGCTAGGCGATAAGGCCAGCATCGCTGTGACCGTTGATGAATCTTTGGAATCTGCCGAACCACAAAGCCCAGAAGTTGATATTGAGTTCGTTGCACCCAAGGTTGGAACAGGTCGCGAAGAAGCTCCATCGAAAATTGCAGAGGTTTCACAACTTAACTCTCGCTACATCTTTGAAACTTTCGTTATCGGTGCATCTAATCGCTTTGCACATGCTGCAGCTGTGGCAGTTGCTGAAGCGCCAGCTAAGGCATACAACCCGCTATTTATTTATGGTGAGTCAGGCCTTGGAAAAACCCACTTATTACACGCTATTGGGGCCTATGCAAAAGAGCTCTATGGCAGCGTTCGTGTTCGCTATGTTTCATCAGAAGAGTTCACAAATGATTTTATTAACTCCATCCGCGATGACAAGGCAACTGCTTTCCAGCGCCGCTACCGCGATCTCGATGTTCTACTTGTCGATGACATTCAGTTTTTAGAAAACAAGGAACGAACTCAAGAAGAGTTCTTTCACACTTTCAATACTCTGTATAACGCAAACAAGCAGATTGTTATCTCTAGTGATCGACCACCTAAGCAGTTAACAACTCTGGAAGATCGCCTACGTTCTCGTTTTGAGTGGGGTTTGATTACAGATATCCAACCTCCTGAGTTAGAAACTCGTATTGCAATTCTCCGCAAGAAGGCTGCCCAAGATAAATTGAATGCACCTGATGATGTTTTGGAATATATTGCTAGCAAAATCTCAACAAATATTCGCGAACTTGAAGGCGCACTTATTCGTGTTACGGCTTTTGCATCTTTAAACCGCCAAAGTGTTGATCTCTCACTTGCTGAAATTGTTTTAAAAGATTTGATTCCAAATGAGAACAACACAGAGATAACTGGCGCCACAATCATGGCTCAGACCGCAGCCTATTTCTCCCTTACTATCGATGATCTTTGTGGAACATCTCGCTCTCGGGTATTAGTGAATGCCCGCCAGATTGCGATGTATCTTTGCCGCGAGTTAACCGAACTCTCGCTTCCAAAAATCGGCCAAACATTCGGCGGGCGTGATCACACCACGGTTATGCATGCCGACCGCAAAATCCGTCAGCTGATGGCTGAGCGTCGTTCGATCTATAACCAGGTCAATGAACTCACCACCAGAATTAAGCAACAAGCGAGGTAAATACACCAAAAGGATGAAATGTCCGCTTTGACACTTTTTACCCCCAATTGGGGATAAGTTGTGGACAACTGTGGAGATCTTAAGCTTTTATGTGGATATGCCAAGGTTGGTGTTGTGAAGAGTAGGAAGGGGAAGGGTGTAACTATGTTTTTTATGCACACCTTTTCCCGCCTTATTCACATGTTCTGGAGGTTGAAACACCGCACTGAACTGGGCTTTTTGTCTCTATCCACACAAAAACCGCCTGGTTACTACGGCTACCTTTATATATATAAATCTAGATGTGAAACGAACCTTTCACCGAATTGGGGCAGAGTATGAAGTTCATCGTCGAGCAGTCAGTGTTAGTTGATGGTGTTAATTGGGTCTCCCGATCTCTTTCAACTAGACCAATCAAAACAGAGCTCCTTGGAATAGTTATAGATGCAACAAGTGATCAAGTTTATCTTTCTGCATCTGATTTAGAGACAGCGAGTAAGTCTCATTTTCAAGCAGAGATTAAAAATCCAGGAAAGGTTTTAGTACCTGGAAAACTACTAGCTGAAATTTCACGCTCTCTGCCTAACAAACCTATTACTTTTGCGTTAGATGGCTCTCGCGTTTTAGTAACCAGCGGCAGCGCAAAATTTACATTGCCTACTCTTTCTGTTGATGAGTATCCAAACCTTCCAGAACTACCAGACACAACTGGAACCCTGGCTAGCGATGTTTTTGCAACAGCTGTTTCACAAGTAGCAATTGCTGCAGGGCGCGATGATTCCTTGCCAACTTTGACAGGTGTTCACGTTGAAATAAATGAGGAAACCGTAACTTTGGCAGCAACTGATAGATATCGCTTGGCTGTGCGCGAGATCCAATGGGATCCAACGACCCCTAACGTTTCAACAAGTGCTCTGCTGCGCGCTCGCACGATTGCTGATGCTGCTAAGTCTTTAACTGGAACAAAAACGATTTCAATCTCTTTTGCACCCTCATCTGGCAATGATCGTTTAGCTGGATTTGCCGGTGATGGAAAGACAATGACATCGCGTATGTTGGATGGGACCTTCCCCCCATATCGCCACCTACTCCCACAAGAAGTTAGTTCAACCGCGCTCATTGAGGTAGCTACACTTCTAGATTCAGTGCGCCGCGTGGCACTTGTAACAGATAAAACAGTCCCACTTCGCCTTGATTTTAATAACAACACACTCTCTCTTGAAGCAGGTGCCGGGGAAGAAGCACAGGCGACAGAGGCAATTGAAATCTTGTTAACTGGCGAACCAATCTCAATTGCATTTAATCCAGTTTTTCTTGCAGATGGTTTAACCGCTGTAGGAACCAAGTATGTGCAGATTTCATTTACTGGGCCTAATAAGCCAGCGATATTGATGGGCAAGAGCGATAAAAATGGCGCACTTGTCGAGAACTATCGCTACTTATTAATGCCAATGCGCTACGCCTCATAATCTATAGGTTTCATCAATGCGCATTAATAAGTTGGCGCTGACCAACTTTCGTTCCTATCCTTCACTAGAGTTGGAACTTCAACCTGGAGTCACCACTTTTATTGGTGATAACGGTTCAGGTAAAACAAATATTGCAGAGTCTTTAATCTATTTAGCTTTTCTCTCATCCCACCGAGTTGCCAACAACGTCCCACTTATTTCACTCGGCGCCCAACAAGCAATTATTAGAATTGAGATTGAACGCGATGATCGCACACTAAATATTGATCTTGAGATAAACACTAGTAAAGCTAACCGCGCGCGAATTAACGGCAACCCAACTAGAAGTCAGCGCGAGATTTTAGGCGCCTGCCAAATTGTTTACTTCTCCCCGGAAGATTTAGATCTGGTGCGCGGTGAACCCGGCGGGCGGCGTGATTTCCTTGATCGCCTTCTTATTACTCGCACACCGCGAATGGCCGGGGTTATAGCTGATTATGAGCGAGTAGTTAAACAACGTAACGCACTTTTGAAGACCCACTCTTCAGCCAGCGCCCTACTGCCGTGGAATGAACAGTTAATTAAGTTTGGAGCGCAACTAACTGCAGATCGAATAGCGTTAGTTGAGGCCTTAAATCCCTGGGTTGCAAAGAACTATGCCAACTTGAATGAAGCCAAATCAGCCTCTATTTCATATAAATGCAGCAGTGAAGGCGTCTCTAATAACTTTGAAAATAACGTTCAGGTTTTAACGAATAAGCTAGAAGAAGTGGCATACCAAGAGATTGAACGTGGGGTTTCACTCATCGGTCCACATCGCGATGACCTACATCTACAAATCGGTGATTTTCCTGCCAAAGGTTATGCCAGCCACGGTGAATCATGGTCAATGGCGATTTCACTTCGCATTGGATCTTTTAATCTTTTAAAGGGTGAGGGCTCAGGACCTATTCTTATTTTAGATGATGTTTTTGCAGAACTTGATACATCCCGTCGCAAACAATTAATGTCTGCGACTCAAATAGCCGAGCAAACAATTAT
>SXYM01000094.1 GCA_005789205.1 Actinomycetota bacterium
CTATCTGTTGCCCCAGTTTTACCAGCCGCATGGCCGATGATTGAATGCCTACAGAACTATTTACAACAGAAATAATTTAAAACTGACAGAATGTTAGCTTAAATGGAATATCTTGATTAATCAGTGTAGGTTTAAGATCGCGATCACACTTGAGAATTCGACTCGAAGATGCAGTTCGCAATGCAAAGGCTGCAGTTGAAGAAGGAATCGTTGCCGGTGGTGGCGTTGCACTTCTCCAAGCTGCAACAGCAGCATTTAAGAAGTTAACTGGTTTAACTGGTGATGAAGCAACTGGTGCAAAGATTGTTGAATTCGCAATCGAAGCTCCTTTGAAGCAAATCGCGATCAACGCAGGCCTTGAAGGCGGAGTTATTGTTGAGAAGGTTCGCCATCTTCCAGCAGGACAAGGTCTCAACGCTGCAACTGGTGAATATGTGGACATGATCAAATCAGGAATTATTGATCCAGCTAAGGTCACACGTTCTGCACTACAGAACGCTGCATCTATCGCAGCCCTGTTCATCACAACTGAAGCAGTGATTGCAGATAAGCCAGAAAAGAATCCAGCACCAATGCCACAAGGTGGCGGAGATATGGACTTCTAAAGCCCACAAATTACGCGTAACGCCGTCCTCGATTAACGCGAGGGCGGCGTTCTGCTTTACCCTATATACATGGCAAAGAAATCATTGGCGAAAAAAGCGCCAAAGGAGAAATCGAAGAAGGCTGTGTCAAAGGCACCTGCTCCTTTTGATGCAAAAAATCTTGCCCATACTGCAATCTTTGAATACGCAGAAAAGCGTGATCATGTTGGTTCATTTATTAGCGTTGAGTTTGATGATGAGAACCGCGTTGCCACATATCTTTTTAATGCAAATCTTGCTGGCTATAAAGGCTGGCGTTGGTGCGTCACCATTGCAAAAGTTGATGCAGATGCAACGCCAACAGTTTGTGATCTAGTTGTTCTACCTGGGCCAGATGCCTTACTTGCCCCAGAGTGGATTCCCTATCGCGATCGCATTTTGCCGGGTGATGTTGGCGTTGGTGACATTGTTCCAAGTTCACTCGATGATGCACGTTTAGTTCCTGGACAATCAGCGTTGCCACAGGATGAAGATTTAGATACTGCAATGGCAGTTGAATTAGGTTTTGGTCGCGCACGAGTAATGTCTATTGAAGGTCGCGATCAAGCCGCAAAACGTTGGTATGAGGGAGAGCGTGGACCACAAGCACCATTGGCACAAGCTGCACCTAAGCCATGTCATTCATGTGGATTCTTTCTTCCAATCGCAGGCTCACTACGCGCAACCTTTGGCGTGTGTGCAAATGCAATTTCCCCCGATGATGCACGCGTGGTCTCTGTAGATCATGGATGCGGCGCTCACTCGGAAGCGAGCTTCACTGACCTGGTGATAAACTAAAGACCTGACCGCAACCCCCGCGGCATAAACGAAGACACGAAATAATCAAGGAGCCCTCCCCATGCCTACAGGACGCGTTAAATGGTTCTCCCTAGAAAAGGGTTTTGGCTTTATTGCCAATGATGAAGGCGAAGATGTTTATCTAGCTGCTTCATCTCTTCCAGAAGGTGTTGCAACAGTCAAGCCTGGAACAAAGCTTGAATTCAGCATTGCTGATTCACGTCGCGGACCACAAGCACTCTCAGTACACATCATTGATGCACCTCCATCACTTGCTGAAAACTCACGTGCTAACACTGATGATTTAGCTGCGATGATTGAAGACACAATCAAGATTTTGGATCGTGTTGGAAATGGTTTGCGCCAAGGCCGCCATCCATCAGCAGTTGAAGCAGAGCGTTTAGGCCGCGTATTGCGCGGTATTGCATCTGCTCTAGAGGCTTAAATTCCGCTGCGCTTATTGCGGCGAATTGAATACCGAATACCAGTTAGGCCCAGACCTGCTCCGAATAGGCATGTCCAAATGACTTTGGCATCTGCGCCAACTGCTAAAGCAATAACAAAGGCAATCACCCAGCAAATTACGCCAATAGATACTAGGGTTACAACAGAACCGATATTTGATGCCATGAGAGAAGAGTAATGGGATTTAACGTTAAAGTGGATGGTAATTGGCGATCATTTCGCCATCGAAATTATCGGATACTTTTTCCTGCCAATACCATCTCCAATATTGGAAGTTGGGCGCAGCGTATTGCTCAAGACTGGCTCGTACTCGAACTCACCAACAACAACGGTACCTACTTAGGTTTAGTAACTGCGGTTCAATTTGCGCCCGTTCTATTCTTCTCATTACACGGCGGAAAATTTGCTGACCGGTTTAATAAGAGAAAAGTTTTGATTCTCACCAACATTATGGGCGGTGCTGCATCACTAGGTCTTGGTGTTCTAGTGATTACAGATCTGATTGCTTTGTGGCACGTTTTTGCGCTAGCTGCGGTTTTAGGAATTTCAACCGCAATTGATGCTCCCGTGCGCCAATCTTTTACTACTGAAGTTGTGGGCCAAACAGATCTTGCCAACGCAGTTTCACTTAACTCAGCTAATTTCAATGCAGGACGACTAGTTGGCCCAGCAGTCTCAGGCGGCTTGATTGCAGCCTTTGGCACAGGACCATCATTTATTATTAATGGGCTTTCATATTTCTTCGTTATCGCAGCCCTTGTGCACCTGAATGAAAAAGCTTTCTTCCATTTGGATAAACCAAAATCAGATGGCAATATCCGTGAAGGCATTGCCTATGCAAAAGCACGTCCAGATATTTACGTCGTTATGTTGATGGTCTTTTTCTTGGCAACCTTTGGGCTGAACTTTCAGATCTTTAATGCCCTTATGGCAACACAAGAGTTTGGCTTAGGACCAGCTAGTTTTGGGTTGATGGGAACATTTATTGCAATTGGTTCACTTGCTGGTGCAATTGGATCTGCTCGCCTGGAACGGTTTAGAAATACAAAGTTTGTCATCCGCGGCGGAATTGCATTTTCTGCATCAATAATGATGTTTTCTATCATGCCAAATTACATCTCTTATGTAATCTGGCTACCCATTTGCGGATTTACGGCCTTGACTACTTTGGTATCTGCTAATTCAATAGTTCAGACCAGTACAGACCCTGCAATCCGTGGTCGCCTTATGGGTATTTATCTTTTAATCTTTATGGGCGGTACTCCCTTTGGTTCACCGCTTATTGGTGCAACAGCTGACCTCATCGGTATTCGTCCAACTATTGCAATCTGTGGTGGCATTTCATTATTTGCTTCACTATTTATTTGGTTCAAATACAAGAATAAAGTGGAACTACCTGCAGATATCTCAGTAGCTACGGTTTTAAAGTCCGCTAATCGCAATTAAAAGAATTAAACCAAAGAGCACGACAAGGGTCACAATTCGGCGGGTTTTATAGCTCATCATTCATGCCTTCTCGCTGTGTGATGGTGTCAGCAGGATAATTACAAATGCGATTGCAATAAGTATTGGCACCATGATGTAAGCGCGGGAGATACCGAAATTATCGCCTAAGAAACCCAGTAAAAATGGGGCTCCTGCAATAGCAATTCCAGCTGCAAGAGATGCTTTACCGACAGCTAAATCTGGTCGATTATCACTAAAACCCACTAAACGGATAGCAGATAATGCGAACTGCATCGAGATTCCCAAGCCAATGACAAAGAGACAGATGAGGCTGATAATCATTGAATGAGACAACCAGAAAGCAGTAAAGCCAAAAAACTGTAGGCTGACTATTCCTAAAAGTTGATTATCGAGTTTGAAGTTTTTTAGTACTAAACCACCAAACCATCGGCCGATTCCCATTCCAGTCCCAAGTGCAACTATGGCAACGGTGGAGATTGCAGCCGTTGATCCAACACGATCTTTTAATAATGCCGCAGCCCAGAACGATGTTGCAAACTCAGATGAAATACAAGCTACAAAACCACACCATGCCAACCAAAACTTTGGCGACAATTTCCCACTTTGTGGACCACCCTCATCTGGCACATGATCTTCGGCATTTTTCTCGCGACCCACCAAAACTAAAACCAATGCCACAGGAAGAGCCAGCAATAATCCTAAGCGCCAGAAATCTCGATAGAGCGTTGCGATTGTTCCAATGAGCGCGGTTCCGGTTACAAAGCCGACGGATGCGATTCCATTTGCCTGAGGAATAGCAACTTCTGCAGCTTTTCCATAGTGGTGGGACATGGAAGTGAGCATCGTGTTAATAACCATCGATGTTCCAAAACCCGTTATGAGTGTGGCGGGTAATGTGAGAATTACTGGTGGTGAAATAACAAAGAGAAAAAGTCCAGATAAGAAGATTCCAAGGCCTATCCACTGTGACTTTGCACGGCCGTATTTATGTGCAAGATGTGGGTTGGCATAACCGGCTGCAATTGATGCAACTCCCATAGCCGTTCCATGAAGACCTGCAATGGTCAGTGAAGTTCCTTGATCGGCGCGAAGTAGTGATTGTGCTGGTCCAAAGCCGCCTAAGTAGAAGTTAACAATGGCAGTTTGGGTAGCAACGACCCAGAAAAATCTATCGCGCTGAAAGGTTTTAGGCACGGTGTATTAAACCGTAGTTATGCAGACAACACCAAGAAATTAAGGCTCATCGAATCAGGTGCTCTTATTATGGTTGAACTACGGGTAATACCTGTTCAATTCCCACTGGCTATTCGTGCTATTTCTCTCAAATCGCAAACGATCATGCAATCGTGAGTAACGACCTTGCCAAAATTCAATAGTTAAGGGAGTAACTCGATATCCGCCCCAATGTGGTGGACATGGAACAGTTGTTCCTTCAGGCCATTTGCGTGCAGCACCTTCATAGCGTTGCTCTAACTCTTCACGTGATGCAAGTGGTGATGATTGATGACTTGCCCATGCTCCAATTTGTGAGCCCCAAGGCCTTGTTGCGAAATAATCTTCCGACTCTTGTTGGGAAACTTTTGCAGCTAATCCACTAATTGAAACTTGGCGCTCCATTGCATACCAAGGAAAGAGCAAACCGACGTGTTCGTTATTCTCCATTGCATGAGCTTTGCGTGATGAGTAGTTAGTAAAGAAAGTAAATCCACCATTAGATATATCTTTGAGTAGAACTGTTCTAGTTGAGATAGAGGAATCATCACCCAGAGTTGAGAGCACCATTGCATTAGCTTCAACAATCATTGGGTTTTCATGCGCCTGGCGCAACCAGTCAGAAAAAGCGGTAAATGGGTCTGCATCTAAATGCTCAAGGCCAGCCTCTCCATAGGAGCGGCGCATTGCTCGGATCTCTTCTCGAGAAAACTCAATTTCGGCCATGGATGTATCGAACCTCACTTTGGCTCTGAACGCATCCTCATGGCCGCGTGGTCGCCAGCACCCCTTTCTTAGGGGCAGAATTGGGCGTGCAGGAAACTTCACTTCGCTAAAAGGAGCTCACCGTGTCAGATGATTTCAAGCCAGGTCTTGAAGGTGTAATTGCGTTTGAATCTGAAATTGCTGAGCCAGATAAAGAAGGTAGCGCGCTTCGCTATCGCGGAGTTGATATTGAAGATTTAGTGGGACGCGTTTCATTTGGAAACGTTTGGGGACTATTAGTTGATGATGAATTTAATCCAGGACTTCCAAATGCCGAAAAGTTTCCTTTGCCAGTGCACTCAGGTGATGTGCGCGTAGATGTGCAGGCAGCAATTTCAATGTTGGCACCAGCTTGGGGTTTCAAGCCACTTCTAGATATTGATGATGCAGAGGCACGCAGCAACCTTGCACGTGCATCTGTCATGGTTCTTTCTTACTTAGCACAGGCTGCACGTGGTCAAATTGCACCAGCTATTCCAGAATCAGAAATTGATAAAGCACACACAGTAGTTGAGCGCATGATGATTCGTTGGCGCGGAGAACCAGATCCAGCACATGTTCGTGCAATTGATGCTTACTTTGTCTCTGCTGCAGAACATGGAATGAATGCTTCGACATTTACTGCCCGAGTTATTGCTTCCACTGGCGCAGATGTTGCAGCTGCGTTATCGGGTGCTATTGGCGCGATGTCAGGTCCACTTCATGGTGGTGCACCTTCTCGTGTGTTACACATGATTGAAGAAGTTGAAAAGACTGGCGATGCAACTGCTTATGTAAAGGGATTACTTGATCGCAAAGAACGTCTGATGGGATTTGGTCACCGTGTTTATCGTGCAGAAGATCCACGTGCTCGCACTTTGCGTCGCACAGCTAAAGAATTAAACGCCCCACGTTATGCAGTTGCAGAAGCGCTAGAGCAAGCAGCACTGAAGGAGCTTCGCGAGCGTCAACCAGATCGTGTTCTAGAAACAAATGTTGAGTTCTGGGCGGCGATTATTTTGGACTTCGCAGAAGTTCCTGCGCATTTATTTACTTCAATGTTTACAGCAGCACGCACTGCTGGTTGGTCTGCACACATCTTGGAACAAAAGCGCACAGGCCGTTTGATTCGCCCATCAGCGCGCTACATCGGTAAGGCTCCGCGTAAGCCTGAGACCGTAGCGGGCTGGGATGGCACGGTAGAGCAGCTTCACAAGTAAGACTGCAAGCCCAACCTGCAATAGGAACCCTTTATAACAATCGGATAAAACCGCCATTCCTAGGGCCTAAATGGGTATTTCTAATTTGATAACCCGCCTCTATACGTGTGGAATAGCTTCAATAGCGCATGCCCTCGTATGCGCGAATTCCATCCATGGAGGATATAAATGAATAAAAAGCGTTTCGGATTTGCTGGCGTTTTTGCAGCATTCGCGCTTGCAGTTTCAACACTTGTAGCACCATCAGCAAGTGCTGCCACAGAAATCGTTGTGTGGGCAGATGAATCTCGCGGGCCAAACCTAACTAAGGTCATTGCAGCTAAGGGTGACTGGGTTGCTGGTTACACAGTTAAGGTCGTAACTTTCTCAAGCTTTGATGCACTTAAGGATGCTTTTGATAAAGCAACTGATGCATCAGGACCTGACATTGTTGTTGGTGGAAATGACTGGGTTCCAACTGGTGCAAAGAGCGGAAAGTTGGCACCACTAGCTCTCACTGCTGCAGTTAAAGCACGTTTCAACCCAACACAGTTCCTAGATTTAACTTACAAGGGCAAACTTTACGGCGTTCCTGTAGACATCAACAACGTTGCAATGATCTACAACACCAAGCTTGTTTCATCTGCACCAAAGACTTTTGGTGAAATGGTTACAAACTACAAGTCACTCAAGGCCTCAAAGGGTCTTAAGGCTGGACTTTGCGTTGCAGGCGGCGGAATGTCATGGGGTGCTCACTCAGTATTCTCAGCACTTGGCGCAGATGCATACCAGTTCAACTCACGCGGTGGAATCGTTTACGGACGTACATTCAGCGCAACAACATTTGGTAGCAACGTTCGCAAGTATTTGATGGATGGAAAGAAGAGCAATGGATTCTTCCCAGCAACAGATACAGGTTGCAAGGACAACTTCCTTGCAGGAACGGTTCCTTATGCAGTTATTGGTAACTGGGAGTGGGCAGATTACGTTGCAAAGGGATTCACAATGAATCTCATGCCAGTTCCAGGTGTAACTGAAGGCACTTACGGAAAGATGTTCGGCTCCGTTAGCGGTGCACTTCTAACAACATTTGCTGCAAAGCATGGAGTTGAAGCTGGCGCAAAGTCACTTCTTACTAACTTCTTTGCATCAACAGATGGGCAGGTTCGCTACCAGGCTCTAGAGAAGCGCCCACCAGCAGAAAAGGGTGCTCAAGCTGATGCAACCGTTTCAGCTGCGCAGCGTGGATTCGGTTCTGCAGCAAGCCTTGCTGGTATTCCACAGATTGGGGCATTCCTTAATACAAATAAGGGTGGTGCTAACTACTGGGATTCAGCTCCTGCTTACTGGACTGCAGTACTAATCGACGGTAAGGATGCAGTTAAAGAAGCATCCAAGCTAGCTACAATCTGGCGTGTAAACGTCGAAGCTGGTAAGGCCGATCTATAAATAATTTGGGTTACCCAAATTAAAGACTGAAGTCGAGTAATGCGGGCGAGATTCTCGCCCGCATTACTCTTTTCATAAACTGAGTTAGGACCGCTGAGAATGACTTACTTAATAAGAGGCAAAGTAGCCCTCTTGCTTAAGATCATTATCGTTGGTCTTGCCTCAGCTATTTTACTGATGTTGGCACAAAGCGCTTTTGCTCAAAGAGAGTATGTAATCTCAGCCTTTTTAGCACTGACTATTCTTGCTTTGGTTCTAACTTATTTAACAAAAATCTCAATTCCACTTAAATTCTTCATCCCTGGCATCTTGCTTCTCATCGCCTTTGTCATTGGGCCAATTCTTTACACAGTAGCAATGTCAGGCTTTAACTATAAAACTGGAAACATCATCTCTAAAGAAGAAGCAATAGTTCAGGTCAAGATTCGTGGAATTGAAGCCGATCCAGCGGGAACATCATTTGATATTAAATTGGGAACCTATGATGGCAAAGAAGCGATTCTGATCTCGGATATTGCTAACTTGAAATATTTCATCTCCACAGCAGATTCACGAATTTCTGTAGCAGCAAATGATGTAACCCTCAATGAATATGGTGTTGGAATCACTGCTCCAAATTTCACGACCTTGAACGATGCTCAAATGGCAAGCGCAGATAAGAGCTACACAAAAATTAAATTTCAATATGAAGGTGAGTATTTCATTGCTCTTGAAGGCTTTGATGCAGGAATTGTTACTAGACAAGTCTTGGAATACTTACCTGCAACTGATGAGTTTAGGAATCTAGTAAATGGCAGCGTTTATCGAGATAACGGTCGCGGAAACTACGCACTCGTAGACGATCAAACTGCCATATTGGAGCCAGGTTGGCGAGCACCTATCTGGTTTGAAAACTACTCAAAAATCATCACTGATCCCCGGGTGCGTGAACCATTAGTTCGAGTCTTTATATGGACTGTTGCATTTGCCTTTCTCACTGTTTTTACGACATTTGCTTTGGGTCTTTTGCTTGCACTTGCTTTGAATAGACCAATATTTGGACGTCGAATTTATCGCTCAATATTGGTGCTTCCATATGCGATGCCAAGTGTTATGAGTATCTTGATTTGGGGTGGAATGTTTAACACCGAGTTTGGTGCAATCAATACACTCTTTGGAAGTGATATTGCCTGGTTTTCTGATCCCAATTTTGCACGTGTAGCAGTGATTCTTGTGAACCTTTGGCTGGGGTTCCCGTACTTCTATTTGATCTCAAGTGGATCACTACAAGCTATTCCAAGTGAATTACTGGAAGCAGCAGCAATTGACGGAGCAAATCCTCGACAGATTTTCCGTAAGGTTACTTTGCCACTGTTACTACAGATTCTTTCCCCTCTTTTGATAGCCTCATTTGCATTTAACTTCAATAACTTCAATTTAATCTACCTACTCACAGGTGGTGGCCCACGCAATGAACTAGATGGTGAAATTGCAGGAGCTACAGATATTTTGATTAGCTACACCTATAAGATTGCATTTGGAACAGGTACACAAGATCTTGGTCTTGCCAGTGCCATTTCACTCATTATCTTTGTGCTCGTTGCTTCCATTTCTCTTTATAGTCTGAAAAAATCCAAGGTATTGGAGACATTCGGATGAAAAAATGGTTAAGGCATGATTCATGGCGACATATTATCGCCATATTTGTCTGCCTGTTTGCTCTCTTTCCTCTTTACTTAGTTGTGATTTCATCCTTTGCCTCATCTGGAAGCTTGCAGCTGACGTCATTTATTCCACGTGAGATCTCATTTAAGAACTATCGACTCTTGTTTAATGACCCCACAATTCCTTATTTGTCATGGGTGCAGAACTCTCTAATAATTGCAGGTTCTGTTGCAGTTCTTTCGGTAATTATCGGTTCTGCATCAGCTTTTGCTTTCAGTCGCCTTAAATTCAAGGGACGCAAGCAAGGCATTCAGCTACTGCTCCTTGTGCAGATGTTTCCAGCAATCCTGGCCATCTCCGCCCTCTATGTGATCATGGAGCGTGTTTATTCATTCGCACCATCTATCGGATTAGGAACTCGTGCAGGCCTGCTTCTTGTTTATTTAGGCGGTGCGATGGGTGTGAATATCTGGTTACTCAAGGGCTTTGTGGATTCAATCCCTGCAGAGTTAGATGAGGCAGCAAAGATTGATGGAGCATCAGAAGTGCAGACTTTCTGGCTTATCTTCGTACCATTGGCCGCACCAGTACTAGCTGTTGTTTCATTACTGAGCTTTATTGGAACATTTAATGAGTTCATTCTGGCCCGCTTGTTCTTAGTTGATATGGAAAGTAGAACTGTGGCCGTTGGATTACAACAGTTTATCGGCGGTCAGTATTCACAAAACTGGGGTCCATTTGCTGCTGGATCAATTCTGGCTTCCATCCCAATTGTGATTATCTTCTTGTCATTACAGAAATACATTGTGAGTGGGTTAACAGCTGGATCGGTTAAGGGTTAATCTTGAAAAAGAGGTTTGTACTCTTTGTAGTTACATCACTTCTCATCGGGCTTGCCTCCACATCTTTTGCTGTTCCAGTAGTGGATTCAGTAAAAGTAGGTCTATCTAAAGATTTAATCTATTTTGTATTTCCTGATCGTTATCTAAACGGTGATGTCTCAAATGATTCATTTCCTGGGTATGACCCAAAGGACACCGCATTTTTTCATGGAGGAGATCTAAAGGGTCTCACTGGAACATGTAGTGATAGCGATAATGGATTAGCGCGCATCAAAAAACTGGGTTTCACAGCTGTATGGGTAACTCCACTTGTCGTTCAACAAAAGCCCACTCCTTATGGAGCTGGTTACCATGGCTATTGGGGTGTGGATTTCTTAAATATAGATCCACACTTGGGTACTAAGGCAGATATGGTTGCTTTTGCGGCTTGTGCTAAAAAGTTAAATCTCAAGCTGATTCTAGATATTGTTACAAACCACACTGGTGATGTGATTTCCTACAACGATAAAACCGCCTTCTTATCTAGTGATTTACTTAATGCCAAGAACCCAGCTTGGCTCAATGATTTAAGTAATTATCACAACGTCGGGCCAATGAGTAATTGTTGGGGAGATGGGCCCTGTATTCAAACGGGTGACTTCTTTGGTTTGGACGATATAGCAACTGAAAAACCAGTTGTTTATAACGGCTGGGCCGATGTGTATGGACAATGGATAAAAGACTATGGAATCTCAGGATTTCGAGTCGATACAGCTCGCCACGTTGATGATGAATTCTTCAAGAACTGGTCACCGCAGATTAATGCTGCAGCTAAATCAGTAGGGATTGATAACTTCACTATCTTTGGTGAAGTGTGGGATGTCAATCCAATTAATCTTATGAATTACGTTCGCAGAAATAAAATTCAAACTGTTCTAGATTTTCCATTCCAGCGAACTGCAGCAGAGTTCGCAGCTGGTTATTCTGATGCGACGGTTGTGGAAAACCTCTTTGCTTATGATGATCTCTACACAACTGCCACATCAGATGCCAGTAACTTGGTGACTTTCCTAGGAAATCATGACATGGGGCGAGCTGCAAAGATTATTGAGTCCAAGCGAATTAACAAGGCAAGTGAACTATTGCCAAGAACATTACTGGGCCATGCGCTGATGTATCTCACTCGCGGTATCCCTTCGGTTTACTACGGTGATGAAGTTGGAATGATTGGTACAGGTTCAGGTTCTGATCAGTTAGCACGCCAAGATATGTTTTCGACCAAAGTTGGAATTTGGAAAACTGAAGCACGTGTAGGAAGTAATCCCATTGGAACAAGTGATGCTTTTTCTATTACAGATTCACACCCAATCGCTAAATACCTTAAAGTTCTAGCGGCCTTAAGAGGATCAAATCCAGGGCTAGCTAACTCATCCATGCAGGTTAGATATGCCAAGGATGAATTATTGGTGATTTCAAAGAAAGATGAGTTAGAAAATCGTGAGTATCTAGTCGCCTTCAATAGCTCAACCAAGGCAATCAAAGCAGCGATTAATACTGCAACTTCAACTGGTGGATGGAAAGCTCTTTTGGGTAAGCCGGCGGCTTCTAATAAGAGTGAGGTTGTGACAATTACTGTGCCAGCGCTATCTACAGTGGTTTTAAAGGCTAATAAAGGCATTGATAAGACTGATGTAAAGGTTGGAAAGTTGACTTCGAAGATGGATTTTCTGACTGGATATTATGAGACAAAAGCAGCTGTTACTTCTAAAGATCTATTGAAGGTCACATTCTTTGCCAGAACCGCTGCTGATAAGCCATGGATGCCACTGGGCACGGATACTAACTCGCCTTATATCGTTTACATCGACCCACTTGAGTTTGCAGACCAAAAACTAGAACTTCGCGCAGAAGTCATTAATTCGAAGGGGAAAAAATATGAGCTACCGTATACAAGCCTCACCGTCCCCGCACCATGACGGTAGCGATTTATATGTAAGTAATGCAGCACCAAAGATTGGTGAAAGCATAGTTCTGCGTGTTCGCATTCCTAATAGTTACACCTTTGCTAAAGCTTTAGTACGTCTCTACCACGATGGTGAGCCACGCACTTTTGAACTAAAAAAGAAGAAAAGTAATGATCATGAGTCGTGGTGGGAAGTATCTGTAGTTGTCTTAAACAAGTCACTCTCTTATCGCTTTGTATTTATAGATCAAGGAAAATACAACTGGCTAAATGCCGCTGGTCTATTTGATTATGACGTTCACTCAAATAATGACTTTCAGATAGTTGCTATCTCTGCATATCCAGCGTGGATTAAATCTTCAGTTTTCTACCAGATATTTCCAGATCGCTTCGCTAAATCAGGGGATAAACAAAAGTTTCCAGAATGGGCACACCCAAGAGATTGGAATGAGCTTCCAAGGGGACGAAGCAAATTCACCGGAACTGAGCTCTATGGTGGGGATTTAAAGGGCGTACAACAGCATTTGGATTACATCAGCGAGCTCGGTGTGAATGGAATTTATTTCACACCATTTTTTGAGGCGCGCTCTAACCATCGCTATGACGCCAGCAGTTTTGAGAACGTAGACCCAGTATTAGGTGGCAATAAGGCCATGTTTAGCCTGATATCTGCAGCTAAGAAGAGAAAGATTCGCCTACTTGGCGATCTGACTTCAAATCACTGCGGTGCTGGACACCCATGGTTAGCAAAAGCCATTAAAGATAAGAAATCAAAAGAGCGCGGCTATTTCTACTGGGATAAATCAGTCAAGCATGGATATGTGGGCTGGTGGGGATTGGCTTCATTACCAAAGCTCAACTTCAACTCATCTTCACTTCGAAAGGTGATGTATGAAGGAAAGAATTCAATTGTAAAGAAGTGGTTATCTCCAAAGTATGGAATGTCAGGCTGGCGTATTGATGTTGGAAACATGACGGGGCGCTTAGGTGAGGATGATTTACATAATGAAGTAATGCGTGGAATCCGCATTGCAATGGATGAAGTGAAGCCTGATGCATGGTTGGTTGCCGAAAATGGTGATTTTGTTGCCAGTGATCTCGATGGCTTTGGTTGGCATGGTGCAATGAACTACCAGGGGTTCATGCGCCCACTATGGAATTGGATTAATCAGAACTTATCAATTGGTGGAGGATTTCAAGGTCTGCCGTTTGAAATGCCAAAGATTAGTGGGAAATCTTTAGTTGCCAGTATGGTGCAATTTAGTTCATCTATCCCTTGGCGCTCATTAGTTGCCAGCATGGTGCTACTTGATTCACATGACACAGCGCGTATGCGCACTGTTGTAAGTGGAGATCGAAAAGCACATCTCTCTGCAATGGCTGCCATGCTAACTTATCCCGGAGTCCCATCCATCTTTGCTGGTGATGAAATAGGTTTAGAAGGATCTTGGGGTGAAGATTCACGAAGAACTATTAATTGGGAAGATCGTTCTGGTTGGGATCATGATTTCCTGGCAGAGGTGAAGAAGTTAATTGAACTTCGACGCACGCAGGATGGCCTTATTGATGGCGGTTTACGTTGGGTTGCAGTTGAAGATAACTTCATTTGCTATCTGCGCGAGTCAAATAAGCAATCTCTTCTAGTCTTTATTTCAAGAAAGGCTGTGCGCACTGAGATTGATTTAGGTGAATATGGACTCAAGGTAGTGAACACTCTCTATGGACCAGTTGCAACTGGGGGCTCAATCAAGATTGACTCAGATGGGGCAACTCAAGGTATTTGGGAAGTCAAGAGCTAATCCAGCAACGCACGCTGATTTGGATGGGCTTAATCGCTTTCCTACTGGTTAAATCTACCCATGCCAAAAGAAAAAGTAGCCATTATCTGGTTTCGTCGAGATCTTCGAATCAACGACCACCCTGCCTTATTGGCTGCAGTTGAATCAGCAGAACAAGTAATCCCGATTTTTATTCTTGATAAAACTCAGATTAAAGAGGCTGGTGCGAAGCTATTGGCTTATATGGCTCAATCATTAAGAAGTCTGGATGAGTCCCTTGGTAACAATCTGCACATAATTGAGGGTGATCAGGTAGAAGTACTAACTGCGCTGATTAAAAAATATGATGTTCAAGAGGTTCACATCTCTGCAGAGTATGAGCGATATGGCGCAGAGCGTGATGCCAGAGTAGAAGCCGCGGGAATTAAGTTAGTGCGCACGGGAAGTCCATATGCCGTTACACCTGGGCGAATTGTTAAACCTAGTGATGGCACTCCATACAAGGTTTACACGCCTTTCTATAGAGCGTGGCGAATTCATGGTTGGCGTGCACCAGCTAAAACTCCTAAGAATATGAAATTTGTGCAACCAACTTCTGAATACCGTAATTTTCCTGATTTTCCATTACCTCAAGGTGTTGAAATTATCAAAGCAGGAGAGGCAGCAGCTCTATCTCGATTTAAAGAATTCACCAAAAAGGGTCTGGATACTTACGATGAAAATAGGAATTTTGCAGGCATAGATGGAACTTCAAAGATGAGTTCATATCTAAAGTTTGGTGAGATTCATCCACGCACTCTCCTTGAAAACTTGGGAGAAAGTAAAGCCCACGACACCTTCCGCAAAGAAATTGCTTGGCGTGAGTTCTATGCAGATGTTCTTTTCCATAATCCAATGACTGATCGTGAATATTACGTGCCTCGCTTTGCTGACATGCGATATGACAAGCCGGGCGCTCAATTTAAGGCGTGGTGTGAAGGCAAGACTGGTTATCCATTTGTTGACGCAGCAATGCGCCAACTTATGCAAGAAGGCTGGATGCACAATCGCACTCGAATGGTTGTTGCATCTTTCTTAGTTAAAGATCTACATCTTGAGTGGCAGCTGGGAGAAAGATTCTTTGCTGAGCACTTAGTTGATTATGATGTTGCTTCTAATGCACATGGTTGGCAGTGGACGGCAGGCACTGGCACAGATGCATCTCCGTATTACCGAGTCTTTAATCCAATCGAGCAAGGCAAACGCTTTGATGAAAATGGTGATTACATACGAAAGTATGTGCCAGAGCTTGCTCATTTATCTGCGGCCGAAATTCATGAACCATGGCTCTATTTAGATGGATACAGCAAGGGCTACCCGGAGCGATTAGTTGATCACGCAGTTGAGCGTCTGGAATCCTTAGAGCGCCTAAAAGAGATTAAAGCCGACAAACCCCTAGACCCTCGCGCTTAGCTCGATACATCGCATCATCTGCCCTTCGTAACAAGTCAGGTGAACCAGTATTTTCTGCCACTCCAATGCTGACATCTATGTTGATCATCTGGCTATCGATATCAAAGGGATAACTCAACGTGGCCCGCAGCGCTAGAGCAACATCCATCGAGTGCTCATAGGCACCTTCAATTAACACACCAAATTCATCTCCGCCAAGGCGTGCTAATAGCGCTCCTGAAGGCAAGGCACGGGCAAAGCGGAGAGAGACTTGTTGAAGTACTTTGTCGCCAGTTGCATGGCCATGTAAATCATTGACAGGTTTAAATCCATCTAGATCAAGTAATAAAAGTGACCCATCTTTTCCTACAAAGTTTTCTATCTCGCTAATTAGGCGTCTTCGATTAGGTAAACCTGTTAGCTCATCGGTGCGCGCCAATATTCGCTCATGTCCGATACTTCTTGCTTGTTTGAGTGCAATTGTCATGCGGATAAAAGCCAACATTAAAGTGCTCACGGCTGGAAATAAGATAAAGGCCGGAAAATATCCAGGCTTAATTGCAATCAATGCTAAAAGTGTGGCACTTAAGAAAACTGAGAGTGCAATAAAAATAGGATTTATCGATGTAACAGTTTCTTCATCTTTGCCTGGGTGCCATGTGCTTTCTGCAAGTAGTAACAGCCCAAGCAACCAGCCATCATCCACAATTGAACCAAAGGAATAGTTTCCATTGAGATGTTGCCATAGAAAGAAGAAATCAGTGCAAGTAAATGCAAGTACGCCAGCAAAAACCACAAGACTTCGCTTCGACCAGCCATGAGATGCGATCGTGGCAATTGTTATGGATATTAAAATTAAATCACATACTGGAAAAGTTAATGCAAATAGAGCATCACTTAATTTGCCACCAAAGTGAGGTAATACTGGCTTAAGTGCAAAAGTTGTTCCTAAAACTCCAAGGCCCAAGCCAACAATAGATGCATCAAAAATCTCAAGGACTGTAGATTTTCTACTCGAATTTATGAGGCGGGGAAGTGCGATAACAGCGCAGGGATAGAACAGCAGATAGGAAGTATTTGACATCAGCGAATTTAATTCAGGTAATGAATAATAGGAGGCAGTGCTAGCTAGAACTGAGCCAAATAGCCAGAGTGTGATTGCGGTGATGAGTAAGGGCTTAGATAGTGGATCTGATATCCGTGGTGCCAGGGCAACTATAAAGATTGCAAAGCAAGGTATGGAGTTATAAAGATAGAGCTCGACTAGTTGTGAACCATTTAATGGTGAAAAGTGAGTCAAGAAATGAAGGAGAAGAAGTGAGGGAGCAACTATGCGAATAATCCGTACAGTCATCCTCTCAATCTAGGACAGATTCAAACGCAAATTGAATAGGGAAATCCC
>SXYM01000095.1 GCA_005789205.1 Actinomycetota bacterium
CAAGGGCTGTATTGGAAGTTATTGAAGAAAATGGTGGCGTTGGACTTCGCTCACGAGTTGGTCATTCTTATATTAAGAAAATGATGGCGGAGAGTAAAGCGATATTTGGCGGGGAACATTCAGGGCACTTTTACTTTGATGATTTCTGGAAAGCAGATTCTGGAGCACTTGCAGCTCTTCATGCGATTGCAGCTTTGGGAGAATCTGACAAATCGATGTCACAGATTTTAAAGCCGTATCAGCGATATTGCCTGAGTGGTGAAATCAATTCAAAAGTTGCCGATACAACTGCAGCAACTGCATTAGTCGAAGCCACATTTAGTTCAATGCCCGGGGTAACAACGGATCATCTTGATGGACTCACAGTTAACGGGGACACATGGTGGTTTAATCTGCGCCCCTCCAATACAGAGCCACTACTAAGACTCAACGTTGAGGCAAAGGAGCCAGAGCGTATGCACGCACTACGTGACGAGGTTCTCGCCCTTATTCGCGGCTAGAAGCGCTTTCATGACTCGCTTTAGGCGTGGGGGCAGTAACCTAGGCTCCTGACCGCAGTCGATAAAAGGAGCTTTTCGTGAACGTACCTGTAACTTCTACTCTTCCTAAGCACGATATTGCAGATGCATCTCTTGCTGCACAAGGACGCATGCGCATTGAATGGGCAGAGCGAAATATGCCTGTTCTTTCTCAAATCCGTGCACGTTTTGAAAAGTCACAACCTTTTGCGGGTGTTCGCATCTCTGCATGCATGCACGTAACGACTGAGACAGCTGTCTTAATGCGCGTTCTAAAAGCTGGCGGCGCTGATATCGCTCTATGTGCATCAAATCCACTTTCAACACAAGATGACACTGCAGCAGCTTTGGTCCATGAGTATGGAATCTCAGTTTTTGCTCGTAACGCTGTTGATCGTGATGGCTACTACAAGCACATCAACGCCTCTCTTGATATCGAACCACACCAAGTTTTCGATGATGGTTGCGACCTCGTCAACACTCTTCACACAACACGTAAAGAGTTAATTCCAAATATCGCTGGTGGTTGTGAGGAAACCACAACAGGAGTTATCCGTTTGAACCAGATGGCAAAAGATGGAGCACTTCAGTTCCCAATGATTGCGGTGAATGACACAGACACAAAGCATATGTTTGATAACCGTTATGGAACAGGTCAATCAACTCTGGATGCAGTATTTCGCGCAACCAACTTCCTTCTAGCAGGACGCATTCTTGTTGTTGCTGGATTTGGTTACTGCGGTAAGGGTGTTGCAGAGCGTGCTAAGGGAATGGGCGCTGACGTAATTGTTACTGAAATCGATCCAACTAAGGCATTAGATGCAATGATGCAAGGCTTCCGCGTTATGCCAATGGCAGATGCTGCAAAGCTTGGCGATGTTTTCATCACTGTTACAGGTAACCGTGATGTATTGCGCGATGAGCACTTTGCAGTAATGAAGGATGGCGCAATCATGGCTAATTCAGGCCACTTCGATATTGAAATCGACGTGGCTTGGCTAGAACAAAATGCAGCGAAAAAGAATGCAAAGATGCGCCACCAAACTGATGAGTATGTAATGGCTGATGGCCGTCGTTTGCTTCTTATTGCTGAGGGTCGCCTTGTTAACTTAGGTGCAGCAGAAGGTCACCCAGCATCAGTTATGGATATGTCATTTTCTGATCAAGCATTAACTGCTGAATACCTTGTCAAAGAAGCTAAGAACTTGAAGCCTGGCGTTCACAACGTTCCTACCTATATCGACAAGGAAGTTGCTAGCTTGAAGTTGAAGAGCATGGGCGGTCACATTGACACTCTCACCCCAGCACAAGATATGTACTTGAACTCTTGGGAGCACGGTAGCTAATGACATTGGTTATGGTCGTCGATGACGACCAGGACCTTGCTGAAATGCTCGGCATTGTTTTAACCGGTGCAGGAATCGATGTAGACCTAGTAAGTCGCGGGGATGAAGTTCTAGATGTATTTCTTAACAATCCACCAGATTTAGTTCTGTTGGATGTTATGTTGCCTGGACTTGATGGAATTGAAGTTTGTAAATTAATCCGTGCTCAATCAATGGTTCCAATCATTATGTTGACGGCAAAAGGTGACTCCCATGATGTTGTGCGGGGCCTTGAAGCCGGTGCAGATGACTACATGGTTAAACCCTTTAGACACCCATCTGAGTTAATTGCTCGTATTCGCACACGTTTGCGTCGTACAAATGTTGATATCTCAGATTTGTTAACTATTAGTGATTTAGCAATTGATGTTCAAGCACACCAAGTTTTGCGAGCAGGCAAACAGATTTCATTGACTCGTCTGGAATTTGATTTATTGGTAGCCCTTGCCAAAGAACCAAATCGTGTATTCACCCGCGATGCACTGCTCAGTGAAGTTTGGGGATATCGCCACTCTACTGATACACGCTTGGTTAATGTCCATGTCCAACGGCTTCGTTCAAAGATTGAACATGACCCAGAGAGACCTGAGATTGTTGTGACTGTGCGTGGAGTTGGTTACAAAGCTGGAGTGATGGGCAGTTCCTAAATTATGAACCGTATTTTCTTACGTCTTCGTAAGTCTCTTGCAACGAGAGTCATTATCTCAACAGTCCTGCTTTCTGTAGGTGTAATCTACTTAACGGGATCAGCACTTAACTCGCAGTTGGCCACGGGTATTAAGAAGGTAAACCTAGAATCATCACGCATTGAAGCGCGCTCAACGATATTTTCAGCTGAATATCGCTTCTTGTTGGCTGAAGGTGAAAAAGAGGAAGCTGTATTTAAGGTTATCAACGACATCATTAGTTCGGCCACATCCCTGACCACAAATGAAAATGCTAGAGAAGTTGTTTTTATTCGAAGCCCTGGCAATACTAGAATTCAGGACTATGAAATAACTTCTAATCAAGTTGACCCAACATCAATTCCAGAGAGCTTAAGTAAGCTTGTCCGTAAGAATGCAGATTTAGTCTCATCAAATATCACTATCCAATACACAAGTGGTTTAAGAATTCCTGGATTGGCTTTTGGTCAAAAAGTTCAGATACCTGGTGCCGGCCAGTATGAAATGTATATGCTCTTTTCTCTTGCTAATCAAAATGCAACCTTAGATCTTATTCAACGACTTTTGGCTTTAACAGGTCTAGCACTTGTTCTCTTAATTTCTTTGATTGTTTGGCTGGTAGTGCGCCAAGTTGTTCGACCTGTACGAGAAGCTGCAGCGATTGCAATAGAGTTCACATCTGGAGATTTCCGCCAGCGAATGAAGGTGGTGTCACAAGATGAAATTGCCACTTTGGGAACAGCATTTAATGAGATGGCAGAGTCTTTAGAGAAACAAATTGCACGTCTAGAAAATCTTTCTCGAGTTCAGCAACGTTTTGTTTCAGATGTTTCCCACGAACTTCGCACACCACTGACTACTCTGCGTATGGCCTCTGAAGTAATTAACGCATCTCGCGATGGTTTTGATCCAGTCGTAGCTAGAAGTACAGAACTTCTAGTGGCACAACTAGATCGATTTGAACGATTACTAGAGGATTTACTTGAAGTAAGTCGCTTTGATGCCGAAGTTGCAGTCATCGAAGCTGTTGATTTCGACATTGTTTTGTTAGCAAATCGTTGTGCAGAAGATTTGAGGTTAGTTGCAAAGGAAAAATCTACAGATCTTCGTATTTATAGCATTGCTGAAAGCATCACTGTGAAGGCCGATATTCGCAGAGTTGAGCGTATTCTGCGCAACTTGTTCTCTAATGCCATTGATCATGCCGAGGAGAAGCCGGTTGCAATCACAATTGTGGCAAGTGAGCATGATGTGGCAGTCGGTGTGAGGGATTATGGAATTGGTTTAGATGAAAATGCCCTTACCCGAGTTTTTGACCGATTCTGGCGCGCTGATCCCTCACGAGCACGAACACGTGGCGGCACTGGCTTAGGGCTTTCAATCGCACTAGAAGATGCCCGTTTACATAATGGTGAGCTTGAAGCATGGGGAAGACCTGGTAAGGGTGCTCACTTTGTTTTAACACTGCCTCGTCAAACAAGACAAGGAATTGAATCGAGATTGATTAAATTAATTCCAGATGATGTTCAAGCCTAGTTTCCACAAGTAGTTTCTACGTAATTCTTTTCACGATAACTTGGCATCATGCAGATTTTTTCAGAACTGAGTCAACTCCTATTTCCTACTCGCTGCTATGGCTGTAATGCTATTGGAATCTCTATTTGTTCTAACTGCAGGAGAGAATGGCACCCGCATTATTACCTCACACACATTGGCAGTTTGCGAATTAATTCAGCGATCCTGTATTCACCAACTGCTAGCAAGATAATTCTGGCCGCTAAAGAGCGTGGATTAAAGGGGGCGGATGAGTTAATTATCGATGCAATTGTTCACGTACTGAGAAGGGCAAATTTTGACAAATACAATGTTCGTCTCGTACCGATTCCTTCGTCGGCAATAAACAGACGAAGAAGGGGTCGAAGTTTTATTCCCGATATCTGTAATGAAATTTCTGAGAGAACTTCTATCCCTGTAATTCCAGCGTTAAGAATTCTTCGAAAAGTAAAAGATCAAAGCACCCTCAGTGCACCGGCAAGGACTAAGAATATGCATGGTGCATTTGGAATAGCTGAAAAGATTTATCCTCGGGGTGACTTAATTCTCATTGATGATGTAGTCACCACAGGAGCCACCGTCTGCGAGGCGGCCAGAGCCCTGAATTCACAAGGATTTACCGTCTTAGGCTCGGTTACCGCTTGCGTGGCTCAGCCTCTAAGATAGGAGACTGGTACGAGAGATTAGATCAGTTCGTGAGCTTTGAAAGGTTGCATTGATGCCAGCGTTTTTTGACAAGCTTATGCGTGCAGGCGAAGGTCGCATCCTTCGTGAACTGAGCAAGATTGTTGTTGCCGTAAATGCTCATGAAGCTCGCATCGTTGCAATGTCTGATTCAGAACTTCGTCAACAAACAGAGCTATTTAAAGATCGCTTTTCTAAAGGCGAAACTTTAGATGATTTGATGCCGGAGGCTTTCGCCGTAGTCCGTGAAGCAGCAAAACGAACTTTGGGGCAGCGTCATTATGACGTTCAGATTATGGGTGGAGCCGCTCTGCATAAAGGCAATATCGCCGAAATGCGCACTGGTGAAGGTAAAACCTTAGTTGCAACACTTCCATCTTATTTAAATGCCTTAGCTGGTCTTGGAGTTCACGTTGTTACAACAAATGACTATTTAGCAGAGCGTGACAGTGAGTGGATGGGCCGTATTCACCGCTTCCTCGGTTTAAAGGTTGGCGTAATTTTGGCCAACATGACTCCAGCAGAGCGTCGCGAGGCATACCTTGCTGACATTACATATGGCACAAATAATGAATTTGGTTTTGATTACTTGCGCGACAACATGGCATGGTCACTTGAAGAGTGCGTACAGCGCGATCATTTTTTCGCTGTAGTTGACGAAGTTGACTCTATTTTAATTGATGAGGCACGTACGCCATTAATCATTAGTGGACCTGCCGATAAAGCCACCAAGTGGTATGTGGAATTTGCAAACCTTG
>SXYM01000011.1 GCA_005789205.1 Actinomycetota bacterium
ACAGCCCTTGAAGAGATTAAATTATAAATAATCTTAGCTCCAGGATTTTTCTTTAGCTCGCGCTGTGCAATCAATGATGTTAAATCGGACGGATTAATTGAATTGGCTTTCTCATCAACTAAAAAGCATCGATCAGCATCGCCATCAAAGGCTAAACCCAAATCTGCTCCATGTTCCAGAACTGCCTGTTGAAGATCTCTCAAATTTTCTTCATCTATAGGATTTGCCTCATGATTAGGAAAAGTTCCATCAAGTTCAAAGTACATCGGGATTAATTCACAGTTTAGCCGTGCAAATATGGCAGGAGCCGTGTGTCCAGCCATACCATTTCCTGCGTCCACAACGATTTTAAGCCGGCGAATATTGGATAGATCTACAAGGCTTAAAAGGTGATCTACATACTCTTCAAGCATATTCCGTTGTGTTTCAACCCCAACTGATCGAAGCTCAAGTGGAGAACCTCTTCGAACAAAGTTTTCGATTGTTAGTAACCCAGTTTCCTTACCAATTGGGCGAGCCTGACTTAAGCAGAGTTTTATACCGTTGTATTCAGCAGGATTATGGCTTGCGGTGAACATCGCACCCGGTAAATTAAGTTTGCCCGAAGCAAAATACAACATATCTGTTGACGCTAAACCAATTCGAATGACATCCATCCCTAAGGAAGTAACTCCAGCAGAAAATGCATCTGCCAGA
Organism: Actinomycetota bacterium; assembly: GCA_005789205.1. Taxonomy (GTDB): domain Bacteria; phylum Actinomycetota; class Actinomycetes; order Nanopelagicales; family Nanopelagicaceae; genus Planktophila. Next base: position 697 of record SXYM01000011.1, read on the forward strand.
GGAATTGAGGATGGTCGCATATCTTCACCAATCACAACTGTTCCTGGTTCACGTTGCTGTTGTAGGAAGTGTGCAAAGGCAACGCCTGTAGCAAAAGTGAAGTCAGGAGTTATCTCTTCATCAACGAGTCCTCTAATGTCATAGGCTTTAAAAATATTTGCTATCTCTTGCGACATTCATCAATCCTTAAGATGGAACGGCTCGTAAATGACCTCGACGTCCGATGGAAGCATGTGAATTATCTTCACTTGATTCTGTAGGAGTTTCTTCAGTGCGCTTTGCAACTTCACGCACTGCATCTGCAATAGCCATCAAGTCATCATCTGAAGGACCTGGTTCATTTCCTGTCAACTCTTGTTTAATCACATTCCAGCCATGTGGAACCTTCAGACGCTCTCCATGAGTTGCGCAGAGATCATAAGCATGTGGTTCTGAATACGTAGCGAGTGGTCCGACTACAGCAGTTGATTCAGCATAGATATATGTAAGAGTCATTGTTGCAATAGAACGGCAACCCACGCGAGAGCAAGCGCGTCCGACCTGTGCTGGTGACTTCATGGTTAGAACATTAGTGGCCTGTGTGGCAATTTTTCGGGATTGTTAGGGATTTAGAACGCGAATGTTTGAATTTGGAACTTCCACTCGGGTCAGAGCACTACCGTTCACAATCGGGATAAATCCATAACCATTAGTCGAGGCTATGAGTGCGCCAGCAAAGACCCCTTTACTGCTGGAAACAATGGTGATTGATCGCGCATTTTCGGGAACGCGCCATGTAACAATATCGCTACCTTTGATTGATGAGCTAACGGTTTTACCATTTACCAATGTAGCTTTGACTTTCACAGAGATTGATTCTCCAGCAAATGCGATGATCGGTGATAGTCCAGTCACAGCAATACTCATTGGTGTTAGGGATGGCGTTGCCGTGCTCCAAACAAAGTCCTTGTGGCGACTGATTGTCACTGAAGAGGAAACTGAAGCGACAATTGGTTCGGGCGATGTAACTCGAACCGCAAAGGCACTAGCTGAGATTCTAGGCTCAAAAGAAAACTCAGAGACAACTCCTGCTTCAATTGAACGCGAGCTCATGCCAACAGGTATGAACTTTCCGTCAGCTGATAAAACTTCTAAGGTAAATGTTGTGTTGACATCTCCGGGTGTAAGGATTCGTAGCGTATGTGAAGCTGAAGCTTTTTGCCCCGCTTTAGGTAGCTGATTAGGAATAGCTGGGATTACAAGCTCTTTGGATGCATTTGGATAAGAGTTTACAAAATCTCCACCAAGAGCCTTTAATCCAGCACCTTGTTCATCAATCATGAATGCGTTTACGCGCCCAGATCTTGGAGTCACTTGGACTGCCAAAGATTTATCTCCTGGTGCCAGTGAGTCAAGTGAGAGTTGAACATAGCTCTTCGACTTCAAATTCACAGATTTGATTGGCTGTTTCGCATTCTCTGTATAGCTCTGAACATCCACAATAGAGTCGCTCAATCCACTGTTAATAAGAATTAATCGTCCTCGGCTTGTGACATTTGCAGTGCCACCTACAAACCATGCTGCAGAGTTAGGACCAGAACACAATGTTCCCCCCGCCCAACTTCCAGCTCTACTTTGCCAAATAAGTGGAGTGGTTCCAAGGGCTGATATAACTAGGGAATCTTTCGCTACTGGAAAGCGAAGTGCCTTAAAGGGCACAGTCTTGCTGCTTCGATTTTCCAATCGTTGGTATTGCGTCTTACGTGACGAAATTGAAATCTGTGAAGTTAATCCATTGAGCGTCGGCGGACAAACCACCACAGGGTAGCTTTCAGAGTAATTACTTGGCTTCGAGACTGTGGTTACCCCTGATGCAATCACGAAAGATGCAATGAGTGCAGATAAGAAAAGAAAAGGCTTTTCGAATTTCATGCCAACTCCTTCTCTGAAATTTCTCGTTTTCTTCGACCAGCTGGTGCAGCCAAGATAATTGCCAAAGTCCATGCGATTAGCTGAAGTGATAGCCACGCTCTCCTTATCGTTCCATCGTGAAGCAAGGATATTTCGCCAGCTTCCTTTACCTGGAACTGTGGTAACGACTGTTCATCTTTAGCGCGATCTAATCGATATCCATTTTGCAAGATTTGCCATGATCGATCAAAAGTTTCTGTCAACGTAATTGAGCCTGGACCGTTAACGGTGGTGCGAGCTCCAACTTCGCCAGCTTCTAAAACCGAACGTGTTCCATCTTTTGCAGTGAAAATAATTCTTCCTGTAACTCCAGTGACTCTCCAAACAACACCAGCCGAAGTCGCTGATGTGCGTGCAAATCCACCAAGACCATCAATGGTGCGAATAACATTGCGACTAAATGGATTTTTAACAAATATATACTTGATTCCATAGGCAGAAAAAACTTGGCTACTGCCAATTCCAGAGCCATCAATGAGTTCTTGAGCTGCTAGCTCAATTGCTCGTACTTGCCCAGGTGCCACATCAGGTTCACCAAGTGAAATATCATCACCCCGTGAAATGTAGTATTGAATTGATTTTGAGTTCTCAGCGCCAACTTCACGTAGGACTAAAGTTTTAGTATCAGCTTCAGTAGTAAGAAAAGCTGGCATGACTCCCTTCATATTGCTCTGCACAGGTGAATCTGCACCAGCAGTAATAGACCAACCAATGCTAGTGATCGAATAAAGCGCGGTAATAATTAAAAGTAGGCCTGCCAAAATATGACGATAGTGAATATTGCTGGCAATAAGCACAGTTCGCAAACGGTCCAAAATGACAACACCGGCTGCCACCGATGAAAGAGTTGCTCCAACTAAGAAAGTTCCAACCCAAGTTCTAGTCCCAGCGCTATTGCCGTGCACTGTGATTGAGATGGATGAGAACAAAACTGCTGCAGACAAAAATGAGATACCAACTTGTGCGAATGAGCGCGCATTGGAGGATGAAAAGAGAGCGATAACTAAGAGAAGAAGAATTGGACTGATTACCCACCAAGGAAGAGAACCAGCGCCTCCAGGATTACCTGAGAGAACTAGTGCGGTAGGACCGCCTGCAAGATTTAAACCTGGTTCAGCAAGAAAGCGTGCAGGGCGAATGAGTGCTTCAAATGAATATGGAGCCACCAAAACAAATGGGAATATCAGCAAGGTTAAACGCTTATAAAGTCTTGCCAGAAATAATGACTTCTCCAATTTCTCGTTGTGGTCACTCAAAATTGCAAATCCAATAACTCCTAAGCTCACAAGAGTTGTTATTAAAGTAAATGAAGTTAAGACAGCTAGCAAAATAGTTAATGCATAGATGCGACGCCAGTTGCTGGTCTCTACTTGCTTCCAGTTACTAAGGATAATTGGAATTTGCGGTGCAATTATTAATGCCACAAGAGTTGCTAATCGTCCTGAGTTCACTGAAGCTAGAGCCACAGGTGAGAGGGCATAAAGGAAACTAGCTGGGATTGTTATGAATTGATTATTAGAGAGCTTTCGTAGGAATGTGTGGGCCGACCACATGATGAGTAAAGGTGCAGCTAAAAAGAACACTGTTATGAGAAGCGGTGCCTTGCCCAGAAATAAAGTGGAGGCTAATGCAACAACTGCAATCCATGCTGGTGATGCATGTGAACTACCCATTCCAACTTGGTGCCACGATTCAAAATAGAAGCCCCAAAGATCCCGGGCTCCACTTGGCGAAGCAGCAAGCGCGCCGCCATTTAAAGCTCCAAAACGATTTCGAGATTGAATTAGTGTGATTATGGTCAGTAGGAGATATCCAAAAATTGCTGGGTTCTTTAAGACTTTACTAACCTGGAAGCCTTGAGTTGGTACTAGTAAATCCTCATCCTCGAGTGAGCTTAAAACAGATGGCGAAGAACTCTCTGGAACAGGAAGGATTCTGGCTCTAATGACTTCAGTAACACGCGCTGCCGACAATCGAATCTGTGACCATCGTGGTGGAATGTAAGAAGAGATGACTCGAGCAGAAACTAACCGCTTTGTTTTTCTGAATTTTCTTGCTTTAACTATTTCAGCTGGCTTAACTATCAAGGTGGCCACAGCCAAAAGTTCATCTGCTGCATACCCAGGTAGTTTTGCAAGCAAATAACCAATTGAACGTGCCATCGCAGATCCGAGTAACTGTATTGATAGCCACGGAATCATCCACCACGATGAGTTAGCTAATAAAACGTATGCTGCATTACGGCGATCTAAAAGTAATGGCCGGTGTAAGAAGGCGCCGTTAACATCCACACTACGTCGCTCTGATGCTGAAGCCTGAGCATGATGAGCAACGGCAGCTGTCGTTGCGATAACTCCATGACCAGCAACTCTTACCCTCCAGCCAAAATCAATATCATCGCGAAACAAAGATAGGTTTGAATCAAAGCCACCTAGTTCTTCAAATATGTCTCGGCGTAATAGTGCACCTGCAGTGCTAACTGATAAAACATCATGAACACCATCATGTTGACCTTGGTCATATTCATCGGTTTCTAGCCCAGTCCAACGAGCACCGTTACCAGCAATACTTATTCCAGCTTCGAGTATGTGAGTGCGATCATGCCAACCAAGAAGTTTTGGACCGACCATCGCAACTTGAGGTCGATCTTCAATTGCTTCTAAGAGTTTTTCAAGGGCGGTAGGTGTTGGCGCACAGTCATCATGGATTAACCAAATCCATTCGCTGTTGCCCTCAATGTGTTTTGGCATTTTCGCAACTGCGAGCGCAACAGCATCACCAAACCCACAATCACGATCTGCAGAAATTAAAGGAATGCGGGCAGCTTTAATGAGTTTTGTAGATGAATCATTAGATGCCGTATCAACTGCAACAATTTGATCTGGAGGTCTAGTTTGAGAAGCTAATGCTGCGACAACTGCCGGCAACCAAGTTTCACCGTCGTGTGTAACAACAATTGCGGTGACTAAATGTCTATCGGTTATTGCCACAACTAAACCACCATCTCTTAAAGAGTTGGGATTAAAAGCTTACGCAGAACGGCGCTTTAAGCGACGACGTTCGCGCTCTGATAGTCCGCCCCAAATTCCAAAACGTTCGTCATGTGCAAGTGCATATTCCAAACACTCTGAACGAACATCGCAGGAAAGGCAAACACGCTTTGCTTCGCGAGTTGAGCCGCCTTTTTCAGGGAAGAAAGCTTCTGGATCTGTTTGCGCACATAGTGCGCGTTCTTGCCAAGAGAGTTCAATACTCTCGCCGGTCGCTAGTGTGATTTTTGGGCCAGTCGTGGGGGTTGGGGAGTTCGTGGCTTCAGGTTTAATCGGCATAGTCGATTCTCCTTGAAAACTTTTGGTCTCATCCCTCATGGAAAAGACTTACTTAAGAGTGAATTACACGCGTGTAAGTCGAATAAGTCAAGCCGAGACAAGGCCTTATTGGAGGTGATTCACGCTTAAATCAGGCTGGGATTTGAATAATTTCTGTATTTGTCACAAAAGATGCCGATATTTTAGCGAAATCGGCCACTTCTGCCCCAGATGCGATAAATGAATTAATAATTGTTGCACCAGCTCCCACGTGAGCCCCAGATTCAATAATTGAACCAGAGATATGTGCATTGGGGCCAACTACCGCCCCACTGGAAATAGAACTAGAGCCATCAACGTGGGCAGATAGGTCAACCTGCGCGCCCTTCATGATCAAATAATCTTTGCCTGCACTTTCTACCAACCCAGAAGTTAAGGCTGAAGAATCTGCTATCCCTGCAACTAAGTCCTGTGATCCCTTAAGTAGTGCTTGTGGTGTGCCGATATCTAGCCAGTAAGAATCATCAATAAAACCAAAAACTTTGCCATGTCTAGCGACAAGATTTGGGAAAACTTCTCTTTCAACACTAACAACTCGATCCGGCTCGATTAGTTGAATCACTGAAGATTTGAAAACATAGCATCCAGCGTTAATGGTATTTGTTAGTGGATTTTCCATTTTTTCTAGGAAAGCTGTGACACGACCTTGTGAATCTGTAGGGACACAGCCATAAGCACGAGCATCTTCAACTGTCGTTAAATGCAAAGTCACATCGACATCATTTGCTTCATGCTCTTGAATTTGAAGTGTTAAGTTGTGTGAACTTAAGACATCTCCGTTAAAGACAACAACGGTTTCACCTCCAGGCAATAATTTTGCAGCATTTCTAATGGCACCGCCTGTGCCCAAAGGCTCTTTTTCAACAGCGTAAAGCAGTTTCATGCCCCATTTAGATCCATCTCCAAAATAGGGGATGAATACTTCAGACAGATATGAAGTCGCAAGAACGACTGTTGTAATTCCTGCTCTTTTTGCCATAGCTAGCTGATGCTCTGTTACAGGCAAACCAGCAACTGTGAGCATTGGTTTTGGTGTGTTTTTAGTAAGTGGCATGAGACGTGTGCCAAAGCCACCAACTAGAAGGATTCCAACTGCCATCGGCTAAGCCTTTAAGCGGTTAACTGCATCTTTTATGGCTGCATCGGTCACAGTCATTGCGATGCGAATGTGGTTCTTACCTTTTTCACCATAGAAGCTACCTGGAGTTGCCAGGATTCCGCGCTCTGCTAACCAGTCAACACTTGTCCAAGCATCTTCATCACGTGTGCACCAGATATAGAGACCTGCGTCGCTAAACTCAATTCTAAATCCACATGCTTCAAGTGCCGGTCTAAGAGCATCACGTCTTGCGTTATATCGTGCACGTTGCTCGGCAACATGTGAATCATCACCTAGTGCAACTGTCATTGCTTTTTGTACGGGTAAGGAAACCATCATGCCTGCATGCTTTCGAAGTTCACGAATCTTTGCGATGAGCGAAGAATCACCAATCAAAAATGCAGCACGATATCCAGCCATTGATGAGCGCTTAGATAATGAGTGAAGCGCCAGAATATTCTTGTTATCGCCTTGCGTTAAAGCCATGATTGAAGTTGGTGTGGCATTGTGCTCAAACTCCAAATAGCACTCATCTGAAATCAGGACTGCATCATTGGCGCGTGACCATGCAATGCACTCCTTGATTTCTTCAACACTATGAACTCGTCCAGTTGGATTTGATGGTGAGTTCAACCAGGCTAAATCAGCGTTCGGCCAGCTCTGTGCGCTAATTGGAACAGGTACTGACTGTGCCTGTGCGATTAATGCTCCAACGTGATATGTCGGATAGGCAATTTCTGGAATGAGAACTTTCTTAGACTCTAAAATTGTAGGTAACCATGCAACTAACTCTTTCGAACCAATGACAGGTAAAACATCAAAGTCACCCTTGGCACCTAAACGAGATTTAGCCCAAGAGGTTATCGCAGCACGTAGTTCAGGCGTGCCAGCAGTTACTGGGTAACTAGGTGAGTTAGAGGCATCGCGTAAGGCTGTTTGAATAAATTCAGGTGTGGGATCTACAGGAGTTCCAACAGAGAGATCAATAATCCCACCGGGGTGAGCACGGGCCTTATCCCCATAGGGGGCAAGAGCGTCCCAGGGGAAATCTGGGAGTGAAGAGCGCAAGAAGAATTACTCGCTCTTTGGTGGAAGAGCTTTTACTAGTTCGTGGTCGGTGCCAGTTGCTCCGACTTTGCTCGCGCCACCTGGTGAACCGATTTCAAGGAAAAATTCTGTGTTCACTTTTCCAAATTGCTTCCACTGTGGCGGGACATCATCCTCATAGTAAATAGCCTCAACAGGACACACAGGCTCACACGCACCGCAGTCAACACATTCATCGGCTTGGATATAGAGCATGCGGTCGCCTTCATAAATGCAGTCCACAGGACATTCAGCGATGCATGATTTATCTTTCACATCGATACATGGTTCGGCGATCACATAAGTCACGACTTGCCTCCGTAAGAAATATTAATTACCAGCTATCAGATTGTAATCGTATCGGCTCTCCTGGCGCGATATTTGAAGTTAAGGTTTATCGTTGAGCCATGAATCAGGGTCTAGAGGCCACATTTAGCTCCCTCATCGGAAAGCGAGTCACCATCCGCTTGCATGATCCCGAGGGTGGATTTCGCGACATAGTGGGCCATCTGGAGTCCCCCATCACCCTTCGCAATCGACATGGAGAGCTCATCGAATTTTCCTACGACAAGATTGCTCTCTGGAAAGAAGTGGTTGAAAAATAGTGAGCCTTCGACTCTATGACACAGCTTCTAGAAAACTTGCACCTGTCACTTCAACTAATGGCACGACAACAATGTATTGCTGTGGACCCACCGTTTATCGGGACGCACATGTTGGAAATTTAAGAACTTTCCTTCTTTCAGATTTGGTACGCCGAGTCCTAATAGTCAATGGCGTTAATGTGAAACTTATTCAAAACATTACTGATGTTGGGCACATGTCTGAAGATATTGAGAGTGAAGACAAAATGCTAGCCCAAGCTAGAGCTGAATCCATAGATCCATTCGCGGTGGCACGAAAATATGAGGCAGGTTTTCATACGGACTTAGCACGTCTGAATATTGAAAAGGCAGATGCTTATCCAAGAGCTAGCGAATCAATTGAGTTAATGCTTGCCATGATTGAGCAACTAATCTCTAAGGAATTTGCATATGTGGGTGAGGATGGCACGGTCTATTTCTCTGCCCAAACATTTCCAAGTTACGGAGCGATAAGTGGTAATCGCTTAGATGCACTCAACCCTGGTCATCGCTATGAATACAGTGAAGATGGCGCTAAACGTTTTCACGCTGACTGGGCGCTCTGGAAGAACGCTGGTGATCGCAAAGAAATGATTTGGGATTCACCATGGGGTCCAGGTTTTCCTGGTTGGCATATTGAATGTTCAGCAATGTCACTTCATTTCTTGAATTCTCATATCAATCTTCATGTTGGAGGAATTGATCTGCGTTTTCCACATCATGAAAACGAGCGAGCTCAATCAAATGCCATTACAGGAAATGAAAGCGTGGACCTATGGCTTCATGGTGAGCATCTGCTTTTTGAAGGCCGCAAGATGTCAAAAAGTGCCGGAAATGTTGTGCTTCTTCAAGATGTTATAGATCGCGGCTTTGATCCCCTTGCCGTCAGACTTTGTTTTCTAGAGAACCGTTATCGATCTCAAATGGATTTAACGTGGGCCTCAATAGAGGCTGCTGACTCAACGTTGAAGCGTTGGCGTAAAAAGGTAAAGACATGGGGAACACAAATTTCTGTGAAAGATACAGGGTTCTTAGAGATTCTCGATAACGATTTAGATACGCCAAAGGCCATTCAATATCTGCGCACTTTGGAGAAGAATGAAAAAATCAATAATCGCGCAGCGCTTTTTCTATTTGCAGATCAGATATTGGGGCTTGATCTTGCCAGAGAAGAAGTCATTCGTGCTTTATCCTTAGAACAAGAAGAAATTCTTAAACTGCGCCAGATTGCAAGAGATGAAAAGCGATGGGCAGAGAGTGACGAGTTAAGAGTAAAACTAGAGCACAGTGGCCTTGAAATTATGGATGGTCCTGATGGGCAAACTTGGAATTGGCGTTAAGCAGGAAGCAAAACAGCAACGACTAAAGCTAGAAATCCAATATTGATGAGTGATATCCCAATAGAAGTACCTTCAATTAGGTACTCCTGATTGATGCCTGGAAATCCTGCTCGTAAGACTACGAAGGTCCAAGCTGCTGCAGCCAATACTTTTAGGGTTCGCCCACCCCACAAGCGACCAATGCTCCAAATACCGACCAAGGTTGCAAGTAGAACAAAGATCAAACCAAATGGAACTAATGATGCATGCAGAAAAACTGAACCCGCCCCAAGTCCAGCACCAATCACAATTGCGTAGATTTTTCGCATTACAGGATAACTCCGGAAGTTAAGTCACTTTCACGGCCTTGTTCATCAAAAGGCCCACTCTTTGGCCCTTTAACTAGTGTGTAGTACTCATGGCCCCAGACTTGTAAACCTAAGTTGTTTGAAAGGGCAAAAAATGGCCCATCTAATGCAATCTGTGTTTCATGAGCCTTCATTGCTGCCATCTTGGCATCAACAAAATCATTACCATCAATTAAAGTGGTTACAAATGAATCATCTTTTGCAAATGGTAGATCATCAATGCTTTCTGCTCCAAAGAAATCAGAGCCAATCTCTTTCATGGCTTCCATCCCTTGTGCGATAACTGATTTAGGAACCGTATTCCAATAAATTTTTTGGATTTGCCACATTGCTAGCTCACTTGCCCTCATAGCAACTAAATGCGCTTTAATATGATCTGGATGTCCATAGCCACCGATTTCATCATAAGTAATCAAAACATGAGGCTTTACCTCTTCAATGATTTTGACTAACTCACCGGCTGCTGAATCCAAATCTTCTTGCCAAAAAACATCAGGACGATTATTAGGTTCCGTTCCCATCATTCCACTATCTCGATAGTTTCCAAGGAATCTAAAGTCTGTAACGCCAAGTGCTTTCATGGCCATTGCTAATTCAATTTCGCGGTGCTTTCCTAATTCATCTTTTTCGCTGCTAGCCAGATGAGAAAGTGATGGGACTAAAACTTCTCCCTCTTCACCACGAGTGCACGTCACTAAAGTTACTTGTGCGCCGAGAGAAGCATAAAGGGCCATAGTTGCACCGTTATTAATAGTTTCATCATCTGGGTGCGCGTGCACAAGCAAAATTCGATAGCCCTGATAAGAATTTTTCACTGCTTCTCCCATGCAAGTATTCCCCCGCCGAGATGGCGTGAATTTATAAAGCCTGCCCCTTGAATGATGGCTAGACAATGTGCAGATCTAACCCCAGAGCGACAATGAAGAATAATCTCTTTATCTCTGGGAAGTAGATCTAAAGCTGTTGCGTCGAAAAAACCAGCCTTAGGAATCAATACTGAACCAGGGATTCTAGAGCTCGCAAATTCTTCAGGTTCTCTGACATCGATGAGAATAAAGTCATCATTTGCCGCAAACTTCTTCTTTAGCTCTTCAACGGAGATTTCTGGTGCTGAAGCTACGCCGCAAAAACTTTCATAGTTCTCTAAAAGGCTCACCTGCGTTGGCTTCTCACCGCAAATTACACAGAGTGGGTTTTTGTGAATATCAATCTTTGAATGCTCTGCCTCCAACGCTTCATAGATCATGAGCTTTCCAATTTGAAGCTCACCTATGCCAGTGATTGCTTTAATCACTTCATTGACTTGAATCGAAGCAACAGAGGCGCATAACACACCAAACACACCTGCATCTGCACAGCTTTGGACTGACCCTGGTACAGGAGGTTCTGGATGCAGACAGCGATAGCACGGACCGAGGGTGCTCCAAAAAACTGCAGCTTGCCCATCAAAGCGATTTACTGAACCCCACACATAAGGTTTATTAAGTAAGACTGCCGCATCGTTAATCAAGTAGCGCGTTGCGAAGTTATCTGTGGCATCAATGACTATGTCGTAGTCTGCCATAATTTCAAAAACATTTGAGGGGTTGATTCTTACTAGATAAGTAATCACTGAAACTAATGGGTTACTCTCTTCAATTTTTGATTTAGCAACATTAACTTTCTTTTTTCCGATATCGGACTGGCCATAAAGGACTTGGCGGTGCAGATTAGTTTCATCAACATTATCGAAATCAACTATTCCAATAGTTCCAACGCCAGCTGATGCTAAGTACATAAGCGCTGGTGAACCAAGACCACCTGCACCGATGCACAAAACTTTTGCATTCCGGATGCGCTCTTGACCACTTGCTTGAATCTGTGGAATAACAATCTGGCGACTATATCGACGCGCTTGTTGCGCACTCAGCGCTGGGCCAGAATTTACAAGCGGTGGTGTTTTCATAGGGAGTTAATTCTGCCGTATTCACGCATGTGTTGCTACAGCTAGTAGCACATTCGCCTATAGAGCCTCTACGATTACACCAATGAGCACTTTTGATTCATCAAATAAGCCGCGTTTGCCTCGTGACGAGCGTCGCGCACTTTTGCTCTCAGCAGCCCTAGAGGTTTTTACTGCTGCTGGTTATCACTCTGCGGCTATGGATGAAATCGCAGATCGCGCAAATGTTAGCAAGCCAGTTTTATATCAGCACTTTCCGTCAAAGTTAGAGCTTTATCTTGCAGTTCTTGATTTACATATCGACTCATTAGTTTTTGAAATTCAGAGAGCTATCGCCTCGACTCCTGACAACGCTAATCGCGTGCATGCCACTGTAGATGCATATTTTGCTTTTATCGAAAAAGAGGGTGAAGCATTCAAACTTCTCTTTGAGAGTGATATGAGTGTTGAGCCATCTGTGCGTGAGCGCCTTAATCGTATGACTTATGACTGCGCAGCTGCTGCTAGTGCCGTAATTTCTATTGATACAGGTCTTCCAAAAGAAGCTTCAATGCTCTTAGGTGTTGGAATGATTGGCTATGCCCAAGTAACAGCACGACATTGGTTAGATCGAGATAGTGCATTAACGCGTGAACAGGCAGTTGAATTGGTCAACAACCTCATGTGGCGAGGAATTTCGGGTTTCCCTCGCAATTAACTCCGATAGGATTACTTCTATGAGCTCCACTAATGAACAAATTTCTGGCGCCGCTTAACGTGTCGAAAACTTTCGCAGAACTCCCACTACGTCCTGAAACCATTGAGGCACTTCATGCTAATGGCTTCATCGCTCCATTTGCCATTCAAGAGATGGTTTTACCCATTGCACTCAGTGATGGTGATGTTATTGGTCAAGCTAAAACAGGTACAGGAAAGACTCTGGCTTTCGGCGTCCCTGTTATTGAGAGAGTTATTGCACCAAATGACAAAGAGTGGGCAGATTTTGAGCACAAAGGAATGCCGCAGGTTCTCATCGTGGTTCCAACGCGCGAACTTTGTACTCAGGTCACAAAAGACATTGAAGAGTTAGCAAGTAATCGTGGAGTTAGAACATTAGCAGTTTATGGTGGACGCGCATTCGAACCACAAATTGAAGCCCTACAAGCTGGAATTGAAATCGTTGTTGGAACACCAGGTCGCTTGCTAGATCTTTCTCGCCAAGGGCAACTTCGGTTAAAGCAAGTTTCACGCTTAGTCCTAGATGAAGCAGATGAGATGTTAGATCTTGGTTTCTTGCCAGATGTTGAAAAGATTTTGGCAAACACTCCAAATCGCATGCAAACTATGTTGTTCTCAGCAACTATGCCTGGAGACATCATCGCTCTTGCCCGCCGCTTTATGAATCAACCTATTCATATTCGAACTCAAGATTCAGAAGATGAAGGCGCTGTGGTCACACGTATCAAGCAGCATGTTCTACGCGCTCATGCAATGGATAAGATTGAAATGCTTGCCCGTATCTTGCAGGCCGAAGGTCGTGGCCCAACAATGGTTTTCTGCCGCACCAAGCGCACCTGCCAAAAGACGGCAGAAGACTTAATGGAGCGAGGCTTTAAAGCCGCGCCTATCCATGGAGATCTTGGTCAAAGTGCACGTGAAAAAGCTTTGGGTGATTTCAAAGCTGGCAAATCAAATGTGCTTGTTGCAACAGATGTTGCCGCTCGTGGAATTGATATTGATGGAATTACACATGTAATTAATTACCAGTGCCCTGAAGATGAAAAAACTTACGTGCATCGTATTGGTCGCACAGCACGTGCCGGAGCACATGGAATCGCAGTCACATTCGTTGACTGGGATGAATTAGCTAGATGGAAGATGATTAACCAGGTTCTAGATCTCGGTTTAGCTGAACCAGAAGAGACTTATTCTTCTTCCCCACACCTCTATGAAGTTCTAGATATCCCAGCAGGTTCCACGGGGCGAATCACTAAGAGCAAGCCTGTAATACAACAAAAGGCTACCCCTGAAAAACGTGTTGAGAAGAAGGTTGAATCAAAGCCAAAAGTTGAGCGAACTCGCACACGTACTAAGAAGTTTAAAGAGAGTTAAGTAGTAACAAAAACTCGAACTGCATCCACCAACATCTGAACTGCAATGGCTGCAAGTAACAGACCAGCAATGCGTGCCACAAGTGTCACTCCAGCTTCCTTAATTACTTTCATAATGGTTGTGGAAGCCATTAGCGCTGCTGCAATAGCAATATGAACAGCAATAACAGCGCCAACTAAGCCCGCAGCCATGCTTGGGCTATCGATTTGCTGAACGAAAATCATCGTTGCAACGATTGCACCAGGTCCAGCAAGTAAAGGTGTTCCTAGAGGCACAAGTGCAATATTTTCATCTTTAGAATCACCGCGACCACTCCCCTTGCCTCCGGTTAAAAGGTCTAACGAGATAAGCAAAAGTAGCAGTGCACCAGCAGCTTGTAATGCTGCGATTGAGACATTGAGATAGCTCAAAATAAAGCGACCAAATAATGCAAACATCGAAATCACAAGCAGAGAAACGAAAGCTGCTTTGATAGCAAGAATCCTGCGCTCTTTTGCAGATTTATCTGCAACTAGGGCCAAGAAAATTGGCGTGGCACCGGGTGGATCCATGATTACAAATAATGTTACAAATGATTGGACGGCAAAGGTTAAAGCACTAACTTTCATGCCACTACCACCCTTCGTTTATCGGCAAGAGATTCCAGCTTTTCCCATTGAGCAGGGCTGGTTTGGAACTCTGCAAGTGCGTTGAGTTTACCGCTTCCGTGATAGTCGCTGGAGCCAGTTATTACTAAATCTAATTCTGTGGCAATTGAGCGCAACATCGCTCTTTCCTCTGGATTTTGATCCCTGTGATCAACTTCTATTCCGTTTAATCCAGCAGCAACTAACTCTTGAAAATCATTTGCCTTAAGAATTTGACCACGATGTGACGCAAAAGGATGTGCAATAACAGCTACTCCTCCAGCCTTTCGAATCATTGCAATTGCTTGAGCAGGAGTGGGTGCTGCATGAGAAACATAAAACTCAGAATCATTATTGAGCATGCCTTGAAATGCTTCATCGCGCGTGCTTATCACTCCCTTGTTTACTAAGGCGTCAGCTAAATGAGGGCGACCTAGAGTTGCACCTTCAGGGCGCGCAGCTTGAACATCTGCCATTGAAATATCAATTCCAGCTGCTTGCATCTTTTCAACCATCTTGCGCATCCGCGGTAGTCGTCCATCGCGCGTTTCCTCAAGCATGACTTGCATCTGCTCATGTGCACCATCAAAGAGAAGCCCCAACATATGCACACTAATGCCGTCTTCGGTTAAGCATGAAATTTCACTGCCCAGTACTAGTTGTAAATTGCCGCGTAAGCTTTCACTAGCCTCTTGCCAACTAGAAGTGGTGTCGTGATCACTGATACCCAGAACCGTTAACCCTTGAACTATTGCTTTATTTATTAGTTCACGGGGACTATCTGTTCCGTCGCTTTTGTTGGTGTGCGTGTGTAAATCAATCATGGAGCCAGCTCCACAACACCAGGTCTTGAGCGAGTCACAACTAAAACACATCCAATTAATATCAAGGCGATTCCAGGCAAAATTCCAAGTGGGGGTTTTTGTCCAAGCCACCAAATGGCAAGTAGAGAACTCACAGGCACTTCAAAAAATATAATGAGAGAAACTATTGCTGGTGATACTCGCTTAAGAGCGGCATTAAACATTGAATGGCCCAAAATCTGTGCGCCAACAACTAGACCTAAAAGAATCCACCATTCGCGCCCAGCAAAATTAAATATTGGAAAACCCATCAACAACGCCATTGGCAGCGCAGTTATGGCACAAACAAAATAGCAAACTGTCGTGTACACAGTCGTCTCCACTGTGCGCTGTGCTCGCGAACCAGCCATGATGTAGAGAGCAGCCAAAGCTGCAGAAATGAGTGCAGCAATATCTCCTAAAAATGCTCGAAGAGAAATCTGTAAATCAATCCCTGAAATCAATAGCACGCCTGAAAAGCTAACGACCATCCCAAGCCAGGCTTTGGAAGGAATATATCCACCACTGAGCTTTACAAACAAAGCTGCAAAAATTGGTTGGAGTGCAACAAGTGCCGTACCTGCTGCAACTGTTGTACAGCGCATTGCTAGAAAGAATCCAACGAAGTGAATAGCTAAAATAAAGCCGGCAATAACCGACCACTTAATTCCTTCACGATCTTTTGGATGTTTGAGAGCAAAGGGAAGTGTTAATAACGACCCACCAAGGTTTCTCCAAAAAATCAGCGTGGGAATTGACATTGCACTCATAGCAATAAGTGGGCCTGAAGTTCCAATGCCCATGATTCCAATACCTAGGCGAATTAAGTCTGGTCTTGCCGGAATAGTTGTGTGACTATTGCGCGAATCTGCTTGCGAACTCAATTGTTCTCCGCAGAAATACCTAGGCGAACACCCACTAGAGATTTGCTTCTCTTAACAAGAATTTCTGCAATCGCAAGAATTGACTGCGCAGATTCAGAATCAGGAGCAGCTTGAACTAGCGGTACTCCATCATCGCCACCGGTTCTAAGTTCTGGATTAAAAGCAATCTTGCCAAGAAGCGGAACATCGATGCCAACAAGTGCTGATAAGCGCCGTGAGGTTTCTTCACCACCACCGGAACCGAAGAGTGCAATCTTCTCACCGCATGTTGGACAGCCATATTCAGACATGTTTTCAATGACACCAATTACACGTTGATGAATTTGGTGCGCAATTCTCCCGGCACGTTCGGCAACCTCGGCTGCAGCAATTTGAGGTGTTGTTACTACAACTATCTCTGAGTTTGGAATGAGTTGTCCCAGAGAAATTGCTAAATCACCAGTACCAGGAGGAAGATCAATGAGCAAAACATCTAGATCACCCCAGTGAGCATCTGAAAGAAGTTGCTCAAGCACGCGGTGTAATAGTGGCCCACGATAAGCAACTGGATCTGAGCGCTCTGGCTTAAACATCTCCATTGAAACAACTTTTACGCCAAAAGACTCTAGCGGGATAAAGAGCTGATCAATAGCAGTTGGTCGCTGGCCCATTAAGCCCATTAAACGAGGAATTGAGTGACCATAGACATCTGCATCCAAAATTCCAACGCGTAAACCTTTTTTGGCAAATGCAACTCCTAAGTTTGCAGTTACAGATGACTTTCCAACTCCACCTTTTCCAGAAGCAATGCCAATAACTCGTGTGAGGGACTCTGGCTGGGCAAAGGTAATTGTCTTTTCACGGCCACCGCGAACAACTTTTTTAACATAATCGCGTTGCTCTTGTGACATGACTCCAAAAGCTAATTCAACGCTCTTCACTCCTTCGACATTCTTCAGAGCCGTAGTGATATCACCACGTAGTCGATCTTGCATTGGACAACCAGAAATCGTTAGCAAAACTTTAATACTCACGTCGCCATTGACCTCAGTAAGCTCTTCAACCATTCCAAGTTCAGTTATCGAACGATGTAGTTCGGGGTCCTGAACCTTTGAGAGTGCATCATTAAGTGAATCGATAAAGTTCATATGAGGTCTGGGTCAATCTTTGCAGTTGGTCGCTTTGGTTTTGTTGCTGGAGTTTCATCCAACAAATCACCCAACTGTTTTTTAACAAAAGTCTTTGGATGTAGATCTGCTGGCTGAAGATTTTCAAAGCCAGGTCCTAAGTTCTCTCTAAGTTCAGCAGTTGCTGTCTGTGACAATGTGCGAACCTTCTTTACCCACTTTGCCGCCTCTGCAGCAGCCTTTGGAAGTCGCTCTGGACCCAGCAAAAGCATTCCCACAATAGCCAGGCCGAGAATTTCACCCGCACCGAGATCAAAGAACATAGCGAAAGCCTACCTGCTAATTCAGTCTCTAGTTATTGCCAGCTACCAAGGTAACGGTGACTGTGACCTCTTTTTTATCTCGGATATAAGTCAGGGTGACCTTATCCCCCACATTCATAGCACGTATGGCAACAATTAATTGTTCAGGGGAATCAATGGCCCTATTTTCAAATTTAATGATTAAGTCACCCGCACGAATTCCAGCTTTAGCTGCTGGTCCACCAGGCAAAATAGATGTACCCGAATTGGCAACAAGTGCACCCACTCCACTGTAATTCATATCCAATGAAACGCCTAAGAACGGATATGTTGCCTTGCCAGATTTAATCAATTGATCAGCAGTTTTTCTGGTTTGATTAATAGGAATTGCAAAACCCAAACCAATTGAACCGGTTTGTGAGGATGAACCTAGAGTCGCGATTGCCGAGTTAACACCAATTACTGCCCCTGTTGCATCCACTAGTGGGCCTCCAGAATTTCCTGGGTTAATGGCGGCATCGGTTTGTAGTGCATTAATGAAAGAACTTGCAGAACCAGAATCACCGGCAGTTACAGGTCGATCCTTAGCGCTAATAATTCCAAGTGTCACAGTGCCTGAGAGTCCAAGCGGTGAGCCTATTGCAATCACTGAGTCTCCAACAGCAACTTTGTCACTATCTCCAAACTCAAGTGCTGGCAGATTCGTGGCACTGATTTTTATTACTGCTAAATCATAAGAAGCATCACGACCAATTATGCTCGCGTTATAGATATCACCATTGTTCAAGGTAACTCGTATTGCACCATTTCCATTAGCAACTCCAGCAATAACATGATTATTGGTCAAGATGTAACCATTACTGTCAAAAATAAAACCAGAGCCAGTTCCCCCACGACCTGTTGCAGAGCGAGTATTAACAGAAACAACTGAAGGCAAAACTCTGGCAGCTATTCCTGCAACAGAATCTGGTGCTCGCTCGATTGTGCTGGAAGAATTCACAATGTTGGCAGAATTAAAAATAGTTCCACCTGTAGCTGTAACTCCTAGAAATCCACCAAGGCAACTTGCCAGTAACGCGATGATAAATACCTTGCCTCGTGAGCTCTTATTTGGCGCACTTGTTTCCCACCAAGGACGAACATTGGGGGTTAGTTTTTTTCTAGGAAAAATCATGCTCATATCTTCCTACATCTTTGTTGCAATTAACAAACCGTCGCCAGTTGGAATCAAGGTACTCACCCAATGCTCTGCGTCATTCTTAATGATTTTCCCAGCATCACGAAGTGCCACAGTTTTAGGGTCTCTCTGAGCTGGATCGTTGACTTTTGAGCCTCCAAAAAAGCTATCGATAACCATTGCTCCGCCACTTCGTAAAATGCGATGCGCTTCACTGATGACAAAGGCTAAATCTTGAGGGTCATGGCGGACTACAACGAGGTCATAGGCCCTGTCTGTTAACTTTGAAATGACATCTAAAACTGAGTTGGTAATTAATCTATATCGAGTGGGAGAAATCTCTGCATCTGCAAATGCCAACTTTGCAATCTGCGTATGTTCCATTTCATCATCTATAGAAGTCAGCGTGCCGCTAGCCAACATGCCATCTAGTAACCACAGACTCCCAACACCTGAGCCTGTGCCAATCTCAACGACTGATTGTGCGGAGAGTGTAAAAGCCAAATGCTTGAGATAAGCACCTACTCCTGGCGTGACATCGTGAGCACCAATTTCAACACCGCGAGCACGTGCATAGCTTTTGAATGGATCTTCAGTTATAAAGCTTTCAGCATATGAATGCGGATCTATTTTCATTTAAGATTCATTATCCACTGCGTTAACAAGCGAACTCCATATCCAGTTCCACCCTTTGGATTCTCTCCTGCATCACTCTCACTGCGTGCGGTACCAGCAATATCTAAGTGAACCCAACGGCGGTTGCCTGCAAAGTGTTCAAGAAATAGCGCGGCGGTAACTGATCCGCCAGAATACTTCGCTTTTTTAGCAATATGGTTGAAATCAGCAATGTCACTTTCAAGGGCATCCTTGTAATCGTCAATTAATGGCATATGCCAGACTCGATCACCAGATTCAATTCCTGCAATCTCCAAATCACGTGCCAGTTGCTCATCTCGCGTATACATCGCGGCATGCTGCTTACCGAGTCCAAGAGTTGCTGAACCAGTCAAAGTGGCAATATCTACTAAGTAATCTGGATTCAAGTTTTTATCAGCATATGCCAAGCCATCAGCTAGAACTAGACGTCCCTCTGCATCTGTATCAAGAACTTCAACAGTTGTTCCACCATAATGAGTAATGACATCACTTGGACGCTGGGCGGTACCTGAAAATGCGTTCTCAGCACACATCATCAAGGCTGTTACGCGAATATTTGGTTGCAATTCCTCCAGTGCAGTCAATGTTGCCAAAATTGCAGCAGATCCTGCCATGTCGGTTTTCATGGGAATCATCAAGTCATAAGGGCGCTTGAGAACTATTCCACCAGTGTCATAGGTGATTCCTTTGCCCACTAATACAACGTGTGGAAGGGCATTAATCGCGTTTTTCTTCTTTGAAGGCGCATACCCAACTTCAATAAAGCGTGGTCCGGGTTTTGGAGATGAATTACCAACCGCTCGCAAACCACCAAATTCTTTGAGCTCTTTGCCGGCAAGTACCTTTACTGTGAGCCCGGTTCCTTTGGCGAATTCTTGGGCTTTTGTAGCCATCCACGCAGGATTTTTAATATTAGAAGGCGTATGCACCAAATCACGAGCGCGCGTAACTGCTTTCGAAATAGTGATAGCAACATCTATAACCTCTTTTTCATTTGTGGCAACCAGGAAATTTGGCTTACCTGCAGGCTCTCCAGTTTTAAGATTCCAAAGGTAAGCACCTAAAGTCAAAGCGATTGCATGTGCCTTAACGTCTTTACTATTCACTGCACATGCTGAGTAGACGGTGGTGTTCTTGCCACGAACTTTTCTAGCAATTGTTGTGGCGGCAATACGAAGTGATGCAGTTGATGAATCACCTACTCCAACTAAAAAGATACGATCTGTTTGAGCATCTTGTGAACTAACCGGAATTTCAAATAATTCCCCTGATTTGAATGTAGGAGAAAAGAATGACAGCTCATCTAATAGGTTGATATCAAAAAACTTTTCAATATCCTGAACTAGATCTCCAAGAGCAGAAAATGAAACAACTCCTTCTGAATCTTTAGCGAAAGCGAGCGCAATTGAATCAGCGCTAGTGGCTATAGAGAGTTGAGGCTTGGCAGCTTTAAGTGTCCAGGACATGCGTTGAAGGCTATCGCCTGTTAGTGATTTACTTCTTAACTAGTGCAACCGCGGCATGAAGTGCGGCGCTGAGATTATTAGCTTCTTCAGAGTTGAGTTCAACGACTAGGCGTCCGCCACCCTCTAGTGGAATTCGCATCACAAGTGAGCGAGCCTCTTTAGTGACCTCCATTGGACCATCACCGGTTCGAGGTTTCATGGCTGCCATGTGGGGACTCCTTTAAAGATGGACGAGGAAGGTTCAAGAGGAGAAGTATCTCGCATTTAGAGCACAAGCGCGAAATCGAGAAGGCGCTAAAAGCCTAGAACCGCGCTCAATCTGGCTTTTCCAGCCGAAATGACAGCATCAACTGCGCGCTCTGGCACCTGAAGCATTAGGGCAATCTCACTCGATGACATCTGTCGCATGTAATGCAAGGTCAAGATGATCCGCTCTTCTTCAGGCAGCGAGGCCAGCACCTGGGCCAATGTTGGGGACTCGCTCATGGTTATAAGGCTACTGGCTCTTAACGCCTATGCGGGTGAGGATGCTCTCAGCGGAATGTTCGTGCAAAGCGGGATAAAGAGATTCGCACACCAATGTAGAGCGCAGGAAGCATCACCAAGAAGAGTACTCGCGGAGCTATTACTTCTTCAGACCAGTCAAAGATTGTTGTATTTGCAGTCAATTCACGTAAATGAAATCTGCCTGTTCCTTTGATTATTTTGCCGGTGTGGAGCACATCGCATGTGTGCGGAGGCTGCCAAGCAGTAACCGTCATTAAATCCAAAACTCCTAATGGACCAATGCCAGTGAATGCATTAATAGATGTTCCAACACCTTCTGTAATCTCAGAAGTCACCCAGACTTTAGTCTGAAGCATCCACTCGCCTTGTTTTTCCCATTGCGCCAGTGAATCCCAAACTCTTTGTATTGGTGCATTAATTTTTAAAGAAATTGAAATGTGATTACTTGACATTACGAACAAGCCTTTAGTGCTTGTGTTACATCTGTTGTCCAAGAAATTAATTCACGCATTCCCGGCTTAATAAAGTTCTCAAATTCTAAGTGCTCTACTAGCTCATGTAACGGATTATAAATTCCAAATGGATCTAGAATTACAACTGGCTTATTGTGAAACTTTAAATAGCGTCCCACCCAAATCTCAAAGAACTCTTCAAGAGTTCCTGCACCGCCAGGCAATGTAATAAACGCATCTGCAATATCAGTGATCATTGCCTTGCGCTCACCCATCGTCCCAACGACATGTAGTTCATCATTATCGTGATCAGCAAATTCAATATCAACAAGTGCTTGTGGGATAACACCGATAGTTCGTCCGCCGCCCTGACGAGCTCCCCTAGAAACTGCGCCCATCATTGAAATGTGTCCGCCCCCAGTGACTAATTCCCATGAGTTAGCTGCAATAGCCCCACCAAGTTCAAAGGCAAGGTCTACATACTTAGGGTCAATCGTTGGCGATGATGAACAAAAGACTGCAATGCGCATGCGGGTAAGGATAGGGGTTAGGCTTAGGACATGACCACCATTGCATCTGGCCACGGCATTGCAACGATGGCTGCCGGAAAAACTCTTGATGTTTGGTTTCCGACCCCGCAACTTGCATCCTTGCCAGCGACTGTTCCTAGTGAACTAAACGCATTGGTCGGCAAAGATGATGCTCGCGGTGTAACTCGAGAACTTGTCGCAGTTGAAATTGATATCACTACAGCACCTACTGATGCAAAAGATGCGTATTTGCGTTTACATTTATTATCTCATCGCTTAGTTAAACCTCATGGCCTCTCACTCGAAGGTATATTTGGTTTACTAAATAATGTTGTATGGACAAACTTTGGTCCTTGTGCTGTTGACGGGTTTGAATTAACTCGTGCTCGCCTCAAAGCTGCGTATGGTCACGTAACTGTTCTTTCTGTCGATAAATTCCCACGCATGGTTGATTACGTAATCCCTAGTGGAGTACGAATTGCAGATGCCGATCGCGTAAGACTTGGAGCTCATTTAGCTTCAGGCACAACAGTTATGCATGAAGGTTTCGTCAACTTCAATGCCGGAACACTTGGAACATCAATGGTTGAAGGTCGAATATCAGCTGGTGTTGTTGTAGGCGATGGTTCAGATGTAGGTGGCGGCGCATCCATTATGGGCACGCTCAGTGGTGGAGGAAAAGAAGTGATTTCAATTGGAGAAAAATCACTTCTAGGCGCAAACTCTGGATGTGGAATTTCACTAGGTGATAACTGCGTAATTGAAGCTGGAACTTATGTGACAGCTGCATCAAAAGTCCGTTTGCCTGATGGTGAAATAGTTAAGGCTGCAGCACTATCTGGTGGAAACAACTTACTCTTTCGCCGTAACTCACTTGATGGTGCACTTGAAGTAATTAACCGCACTGGTACTTGGGGCGGACTTAATTCAATTTTGCACGCTAACTAAGCTAAACCACGCTGAAGGTATTTTAGTCCTACTTCTAAAAGTCTCACCACGCAGAGCTACCTTCACACCGCTACTAGATGTTGCTTGAATCTGAGCAACTGTTCCACTTTCATTTACTCCCAAGATTTCTAAACTCACTACATCAGGTAAAACAAATGCGGCAGCAATAACGCTTTGTGGAACTTCTCGATTCCATGTAACAAATCGTGGATTAATAGTGAGATCCAATGAACCAGGGTCATCAACAATCTGTGTGTAAGCCCTGGCACTACCCCAGGCATTAAGGGCAAGCTCTGTCTTACCACCTGATGAAGAGGAGAAATAAGCAGTGATTGGTAAACCAGATTGTGTGATTGTTAGACCTGCGGTTCGCGTGACAATATCTTTCCAAACTACACCATATTTCTTTTCAATTTCCTTGGCGTAACCCAGGAAAGTTTGATCAGAAATGGATCCATATAAATCACAATCGCATACACTTTTGTATATGCCTGCTTTACTCAATGCGTATGTACGTGAAGCGATTGCTTGGGCTTCAAGTGCTGCTGTGGGCCAAAATGATGGCATCTCACTAACGCCCCAGAGATACTCATCAGCTAATCGAACTGAGTTAGTCATTGCAATTCGATATCCCGTTGGGGTTTTTATGGCCTTTACTTGAATCTGTCCATATCGAAGTCGCTGAGAAACACCTGAGTGAGTAACAGTTATGACTGTCTCTGGTCCTTCTAAATAGCGAGTACCAGACCAACGAACTGTGAAAACTCTGCTTCGAGGTAGTACTTGTGAGGTTTTTCCATTTGTTATCCGTGGACTAACCGTTGAACCAATAACCGAGAAGCTAATTGAATCTGCCAAAGAAAATACTGGGATAACGCTTTCGCTACCCGCGTCTCCTTGAATAATTTGAAGCTGTGATCCCTTTAACGTGCCAGAAATCTTGGCAGTAGAAATGAGGTGTCCAATATTGACTCGTAGGATTTTGGAATCATCTTGTGGTTCAATCTCAACATCCTTATAGAAATACTTAATGATCTGCTCCGCACTTTGTCCTGCATTTGCCATGTAGCGCGCTCCCATCTGACTTAAGCCAACGCCATGACCATAACCTGAACCTTGGAATGAAAAGGTTGCAGGTATATCTACTGCATATGCAGTGGGGAACAATGTTGAAAAAACTAGCAATAGTGCTAGAAAAGCTTTAGACATCCTCATCGATGGCTGCGCTCTTTCCTACCTGCAAAAATTCGCGATATGCAGTAATCACAGTTTTCGGATCTCCGCGTTGAATGAGCTTTCCCTTATGAAGCCAAGCAACGTCATTACAGACATCTTCCAAAGTAGCCATTGCATGACTGACTAGAATCAGTGCACGATCATCACTTCGTAGTTCCTTGATGCGATTAAGAGATTTTTCTTTAAACTTTGCATCACCAGTGCTTAACGCCTCGTCAACAATCAAAATATCTGGGCGAACAGTTGCTGCAACAGAGAAGGCTAAGCGGGCATACATACCTGATGAGTATGTGCGCATCGGAGCATCAATTGCTTCACCTAATTCAGAGAACTCTGCTATTTCTTCGAAGTGGCTATCAATTTCATCACGAGACATTCCCGCAGCTAATCCACCCAAATAAACATTGTCGCGACCTGACATTGAAGGGTTAAACCCAACGCCTAGAGCAAGCAAAGTACTGACGCTTCCATAGACTTCAATTCGCCCTTGGGTGGGGGGCAAAATTCCTGAAATAACGCGCATCAGTGAAGATTTGCCCGCACCATTTGTTCCTATGATCCCTAATACCTGGCCATATTCAACATCAAGATTTACTTCATCCAAAGCACGGATAACGCGAGTTTGTTTTCCGCCACGACCCAATGATTTGACCCGTGCTTTTAGAGTTGGTCTGCGATCAATTGCAGTCGTGTATGTAAGGCCAAGCCCGCGAACTGATACCGCGACTTCATTGGTCTTGTGAGAGCTAGAGACGGACGGCAAATTCACGCTCCCTTGATAAAAAGAAGTATGTGCCTATCAAGAAAATTCCAATTGCCCAACCAAGACCAATAAGCAAGTGAGAAGTAAGTGGTGCCTGCCCATGAACTAATGCACGAGACCAACTATCTAAAATTGGAAACAGTGGGTTAAAGAGTTCAAGAGTTCTTAGCTCAGGCTTTAAGTCAGATGCTTCATACAAGATTGGTGATAAGTACAAAAGGGTGCGTGTCATGTATGGCAAGAAACTTGCAATATCGCGGAAATAAACATTGATGCAGGAAATTGTCACTGCAAGACCCAATGCCAACAACATGGTTATTAGCAGTACTGGAATGGTCCAAAACATCTCCCACGTCAATGGCAGACCTAATACTGTCCTGATTGCCAGAAAGACGGCAAGAGTTGGCAAGAATTTAAAGATAGCAATCACGACTGCTGAGACTGGCAACATAATGCGAGGAAAGGCTGTGTTTAGAATCAAACGTTGGCCTGCTGTAATTGACTTCACGCCACCAGTTAATGAATTAGCTACTAGATAAAACAGGAAAAGCGTTGCAGTTAGATGTGCATAACGCGTGCTGTCAGATGACCCGCTAATGATCACAATCAGCAAGAAATAAACAGCCGATAACAGCAAGGGATTAAGAACTAGCCAAAGTTGGCCAAATGCTGAGTCAAAATGCTGTTCCCGGAGTTCTGAGCGCGAGTATTCAGAGATGAATGTACGGCGTGACCAGAGAGACTTCCAATATTTCCGTAGGGGTGGCAGGCCAGCGCGAAATGGCTCATAGACCTGCGTTGGAGTGTTCACGGTCGTAAGGTTACCGCAGGCGCTAAGGACTTTGGCGAAGTTAGAAAGCCAATACCCCATGTCATATGCATTGTCAGCAAAATAAGTGGCAACGAGACAAACTCACCGAGAGATTTTCCAATTCTTGCCGAAGCAATAAGAATAAACAACGCATAGATCAATGCTGGCACGAAAAGAATAGGTGAAACAATTGCACTAAGAATCAGTGATGAAGCTACGCCGACTACGGTAAACGGCGGGGCAAGATATCTGTAGTTAATTGTTCCTTCATGTCTGCGAGATACAACTCGTCGCCAACGGCCGTATTCGAAATACTGTTTAGCAAGGGCTTTAACAGTTGAACGTGGACGATATGTCACAACTAATCGAGGATCAAAAAAGATTGTTCCTCCGGCAGCGCGTAATCGAAAGTTAAGCTCCCAATCTTGTGCACGTGTGAATCTCTCATCAAATCCACCTACTGCAACCAAAGCTTGTTTTCTAAATGCCCCTAGGTAAACCGTATCCACCGATGCAGCACCACCTCCTGTGTGAAAACGTGAGGCACCAACACCTAATGGACTACGCATTGCTCGAGCAACACCTCTCTCGAAAACTGTGTGACCTTCTGCAGCCATAATTCCGCCAACGTTTACGGCGCCAGTTTCTTTCAAGATTTCAAAAGCAAGAGATAGATAATTCTTAGGAATTTTTGAGTGGCCATCTACTCGCACAATGATGGAGTATCTACTTGCAGCCACTGCTAAATTAAGTCCCGAAGCTGTACGTCCTGAAGGATTTGAAACAACCACTACACGCGAATCCGCTTTAGCCAGTGAGTGAGCAATCACTTCTGTTCCATCATTGGAAGGCCCAATTGCCAAAATAATTTCAATCGCGCCACCAAAATCCTGATCAAAAACAGCCTTCACAGCCTCTTCTAAATATTTTGATTCGTTAAGGACCGGCAGGATGACTGAGATTTTGGGCTCCGGTGAGCCATATAACTCATTTGCTGATGTCGTCATAACCCCTACACCGTATCGCCCAAGTACTCTTACACGGTGAAAACGACGCGACCAATACGAATTATTACTTCCCTATCCCTTGCCGTCGTCGCAATCTCAGCATTTTCTTGGTTGGGGTTAGGCCAAGTCAGCGGGGCGATTAACCGTATCGATGTGTTTGGCTCACTCGATAACCGTCCAGATAAGCCAAGTTCCGCACTCAATTATTTGTTGGTGGGTTCTGATACACGCGAGGGTTTAACTAAAGAACAATCAAAGTTGTTGAGAGTAGGAACCACCAAGTCAGCAGCAGGTGCAAGATCAGACACAATGCTTCTTGTTCACATCAGTAAGGCTCGCGACAAAGCAACCATCATCTCTATCCCGCGAGATTCGCTGGTGACTATTCCGGAGCATCCCTCTTCCTTAAACAAAGAAAAGATTGTTCCTGCAGCAAAGGGAAAAATCAACGCAGCTTTTGCTTGGGGTGGAGCACCACTTTTAATTCAAACTATTGAACAAGAAACAAATATTAAAATTGATCACTATATTGAAATCGGCTTCGCTGGTTTCGCAGGAATGGTTGATGCATTAGGCGGAATTGATGTTTGTACAAAGCGCGATATTGATGATCCAAATAGTCACCTTGTATTAAGCGCTGGAGTTCACACTCTTAATGGAATTGAATCGCTCAAGTATGTTCGCACGCGTGACTTTGATGGTATGGGTGATCTTGGGCGCATGCAACGCCAACAGCAATTCATGAGCGCTGTGCTGAGAAAAGTGACAAGTACCGGCGTTCTTCTCAATCCAGTTAAATTAGTCAATTTCTTCAATGCCACAATTGCAACTGTTCGAACAGATTCAGAGCTCAATCGAAATGACTTAATTGTCTTGGCTAAGCAACTCAAGAACCTCTCTCCAAGTAAGGTCCGCACTCTGACAATTCCTTTGGGTAATACAAATGCTCGCGTACCAGGGCTTGGATCGGTTGTGACTTGGGATTCAGTGCTTGCACCTGACCTCTTTAACCGTTTGCGTGAAGATTTGCCGCTAGTTGATGAGGTAACTCCTTCACCTTCAGCATCATCAAGCACATCAGCATCACCAATTGTGATTGATAAATTCAAGACTCGTACCGCTGATGAAAATCCTTGCGGAGCACTGAAGTAAACTCGCGCCTATGACTTTGACTCTCTCAGTAGTTGGCTGCGGCTATCTAGGCGCAACACACGCCGCATGCATGTCTTCACTTGGCTTTACCGTTATTGGCGTTGATACCGATCCTAATAAGGTTGCGATGCTGCAAAATGGCCAACTTCCTTTCTACGAACCTGGACTAGATACCTTGCTTGCACAGGAGATGAAGACCGGTCGACTTTCATTTACTACTGATTTCTCTGCAGTTAAAGTTGCTGATATTCACTTTGTTTGCGTTGGAACTCCACAGAGTAAAGATGGACTTGCCGCTGATCTAAGTTATGTGCGTTCTGCAGTTGCTGAGATAGCGCCGTATTTAAAAGATGGCTCTTTAGTTGTTGGAAAATCAACTGTTCCAGTTGGAACTGCGCAATCACTTCGAGATGAGCTTACAAAAACGGCGCCGCAAGCAGATTTAGCCTGGAATCCAGAGTTCTTACGTGAAGGTTTCGCTGTTGAAGACACACTCACACCTAATCGCTTAGTTGTCGGTGTTGCAAATGATCGCGCTGAGCAGATACTTAAGGAAGTTTATAAGCCAATCATTGACTTAGGCACTCCATGGATTAGAGCAGATCTTCCAACAGCAGAGCTAGTAAAAGTTGCGGCTAACTCATTCCTTGCAACAAAAATTTCTTTTATCAATGCTATGGCTGAAGTTTGTGAAGCTGCTGGCGGAGATGTGACAGTTCTAGCTCAAGCAATTGGTTATGACCCACGTATTGGAAACAAGTTCTTGCAAGCTGGTATCGGTTTTGGTGGCGGTTGCCTTCCAAAAGACATCCGAGCATTCATGGCACGCGCTGAGGATTTAGGCGCTAAGCAAGCTCTTGAATTTTTGCGTGAAATTGATGCGATTAACTTGCGTGCACGCCAGCGTGTGATCGATGTCGTCCGAAACGAACTTTCAGAGGATCTAACTCAATACAAGATCGCTGTTCTCGGAGCTACTTTCAAACCAGATAGTGATGATGTGCGTGACTCCCCAGCTCTCGATATCGCTGTTCAGTTACAAGCAGCTGGAGCAGCTGTGGTTATTCATGATCCCAAAGGAATTGAACCTGCACGCAAGCGTTTTCCAAAGCTTGACTATGCAGAAGAAGTCACAGATGCAGTTAAAGATGCTGACTTGATTTTGCACTTAACCGAATGGAAAGAGTATCGAGCAATCAATCCATCAACTCTCTCTTCATTAGTTAAAACTAAAATCATTATCGATGGTCGCAATATGCTCGACCGAGAACTATGGCGCAAAGCTGGTTGGAAGTTCCATGCTTTAGGACGCACTGATTAACGAGCAAGAAAGCATCGATGCAGTCCTTGCAATGAAAACCTGGGCTGTTGTTGGGCTTGGAAATAATCCAGAGCGCGCAGCATTCGGTGTGGCAAAGCTTTTGCAAGATAAGGGCCACCGCATCATCCCTGTTTATCCACGTGCAGAAACCGTGCATGGTGAGGTTGGCTATAAAACTCTTTCAGAGATTCCAGGTTCTGTTGATGTTGTTGATTGTTTTGTTAATTCCACTCTTGTTGGCAAAGTTGTGGATGAAGCAATCGCTATTGGTGCAAAAGCAGTATGGCTGCAATTAGATGTTATTGATAGCGATGCAATTGCTCGTGCAAAAGCTGCGGGATTAATAACAGTGATGGATCGTTGCCCAGCTATTGAATATAGAAAGAAAAGCTAGAAACCTGTTTTTTGCCCACGACGTGAATTTAAGTTCGTGCCTTTAGCTTTAGCCTCTGCATTAATTTCCTTTAAAGCATCTGCGACTTTGGCGCTAATTGCTGAATCAGAGATTCCTAGAATTCTGGCGGCTAGTAACGCTGCGTTCTTAGCATTACCCACTCCGACAGTTGCCACGGGAATACCTGCAGGCATCTGCACAATAGAAAGAAGTGAATCCATTCCATCCAGGTTTTTTAACGCAACAGGAACTCCAATTACTGGAAGTGTGGTTAATGAAGCAACCATTCCAGGTAAATGTGCGGCTCCACCAGCACCCGCGATAATTACTTTGAATCCTTTGCCTGCGGCGCTTTGTGCAAACTCAACCATTTCAAGTGGCATGCGATGCGCTGAAACAACATCTGCCTCATAAGAGATTCCTAATTGATCTAGAACTTTCGCAGCCTCTTCCATTACCGGCCAATCAGAATCTGATCCCATGATGATTGCTACATCACTCATCAATTTCTCCGCTCATGTAATCAAGGGCATGCTGAACTTCCTGGGTTAATTCTAGGAGGTTATCTCCCAGCAAATTAACATGGCCAATCTTGCGCCCAGGGCGTACTTCCTTCTTGTAGAGGTGGAATTTCAACTCTGGCGTGCGGGCCATGAGGTGAAGATATGGCCGATACATATCTCCCTTATCCCCGCCCAAAATGTTGCCCATAACGGCAATAGGGGCAGTCATCTGCGGATTTCCAAGAGGAAGATCTAATACAGCTCGAAGATGTTGTTCAAACTGAGATGTTAGAGAACCTTCAATTGTCCAGTGTCCAGAATTATGTGGGCGCATGGCTAATTCATTAATGAATAACTCTTCACCTTTAACAAAGATTTCAACTGCCATAACACCAATTACACCAATTTCATTAGCGATATCAAGAGCCAACTTCTGAGCTTTCTCACTTAAATCATTAGAGAGTTGTGGGGCCGGTGAAATTGTCATCACACATATTCCATCACGCTGAATTGTTTGCGTTGGCGCCCAAGTTGTTGCCTGACCATGCGGAGATCTAGCCACCATCACAGCTATTTCATAATCGAAATCAATCAGCTCTTCAATCAAAACTTTGCCAACTTCTTTCAATACCGCAGTGAGCTCTGTTTGGCTATTAATTTTCCATACTCCACGGCCGTCATAACCACCTGAAATGGCTTTAGCAATTACTGGAAAGTCATGTACTTCTTCGGATTTAGTTACCACTGCGTTTTTTGGTGAAGAAAAATTACTCAGTCGCGCACGCATTTGCGATTTGTCTTGCGAATAAATAAAGCTAGCTGAGTTTGGACGGACTACAACTCCATCTGCTTCCAGTGCCTTAACAATGCTTAGGGGAATTAGTTCATGCTCAAAAGTGATTACATCGCACTTTCGGGCAAATGCACGGACTGTTTCTAGATCTTTGTAGTCTCCGACTACGTGGTTTGTTATCTGTGCTCCACTATCTTGAGCATCATTTGCAAGTAATAAGAGATTGACACCAAGTGCTGCGGCAGGAGCAACGCTCATGCGCGCTAATTGCCCAGCACCAATCACGCCGACTGTTGGAAAATGATTACTCACTGGCTTATCGTAGATGAACTACGTCGCCTGCTTGAACATGGGATCCTGAATCCAGAATCAACTCCCCGCGGGGTGAGATTGCAAGGGCAATGCCTTTTTCAATCTTTTCATTTGGATAGTGAATCTGAACCTTGGTTCCAAGGGTTGAGCTCAGGGATGTGTAGATCTGTGCAATTGAATTATCTCCTGTATCCCATGTGGTGAAGTTGCTTTCAAATTGAGACAAGACTTTTGCCAATATCTTGTTTCTATTTGTATGACCAACGCCTTCTATTGCCAGAGATGTTGCGGTTAAAACAGGAAGTTCTTCTAGGGACATTCCAACATTAATACCAATTCCAATCACAATTCCGTCACCGACTATTTCTGCAATCAATCCAGAAATCTTTTTTTCATTTACCAAAATATCATTTGGCCATTTAACAGTTGCCTTAACTTCATCTAATGCTTGTGCAACAGATACACCGGCAATCAAGGAAATCCATCCCCAATCCTCAGTACTTCTTTTTGGTTCAATATAAAAAGAAAATAGAAGTGCAGAGTTTTTTGGAGCTTCAAAAGTTCTTGATAATCTTCCTCGGCCCGCACTTTGATAATTGGCGGCAATCACATCACCGGCTTTTGCTTTTCCGGCGCGAGCTAAAGCAGCAATATCAGTTTGTGTTGAGGCGGTGACATCAACCACGCTTACTCGCCAGTACTGCGTAACCAAAGAGTTGATAACTGACTTATCAAGTGCCCCTCTTCGCATTTCAATGCCCATGACATGTACCGTAGGGGTATGAGCCGTGATCTGCATACAACTGCCGGGAAAATCGAAGATCTACGTGCGCGCGTTGAGGAAGCCGTGCACGCTGGTTCGGCACGCGCTGTTGAAAAGCAGCATGCCAAAGGCAAGAACACCGCCCGTGAGCGTATTGAAATGTTGGTCGATCCAGATTCATTTACAGAAATTGATGAGTTCGCGCGCCACCGTTCAACACAATTTGGGATGGAAAATAATCGTCCATACGGTGATGGCGTTGTAATTGGAACAGCGACCGTAGATGGACGACCTATTGCTTTGTACTCACAAGATTTCACAATCATGGGTGGATCACTGGGTGAAGTTCATGCCGAAAAGATTGTAAAGATTGCTGAGTTTGCACTAAAGAGTGGAATTCCACTTATTGGAATTAATGACTCCGGAGGAGCACGTATTCAAGAAGGCGTTGCATCCCTTTCAGGCTATGGAAAAATCTTCCGCCTTAACACTCGCTCATCTGGTGTTATTCCTCAGATCTCATTGATTCTTGGCCCTTGTGCAGGAGGTTCTGCATACTCTCCAGCACTTACAGATTTCACTGTAATGGTTAACGAAACATCACACATGTTTATTACTGGTCCTGACGTCATCAAAACTGTAACTGGCGAAGAAGTGGGAATGGAAGAGCTAGGTGGTGCTCGTACTCATAATGTTCGAACCGGTAACTCTCACTACTTAGCTGAAAATGAAGCTGATGCAATCGATTACGTTAAAGCGCTTCTTTCATATTTGCCATCAAATAATATGGACAGAGCTCCACATCTTCCGCCAACAGAGCTTTTGGAAAAAAATGCAAAAGATATTGCACTAGATACTTTGATTCCAGATAGTCCGAACCAGCCATACGACATGAAAGTTTTGATTCAAGCATTAGTAGATGAAGCAGAATTCTTGGAAGTCCATGCACTCTATGCGCCAAACATTATTGTTGGTTTTGCGCGAATTGAGGGTGAAACAATTGGAATCATTGCAAACCAGCCTAATCAATTGGCAGGAACGCTAGATATTAACTCCAGCGAAAAAGCTGCACGTTTCTTGCGCTTCTGCGATGCATTCAATATCCCAATTTTGACACTTGTCGATGTGCCTGGTTTCTTGCCTGGTACTGAACAGGAATGGGATGGAATCATTCGACGCGGAGCTAAGTTGCTCTACGCCTACGCAGAAGCATCCGTACCACTTGTAACACTCATTACTCGTAAAGCTTATGGTGGCGCATTTATCGTTATGGGCTCTAAGTATCTTGGTAGCGATATCAACTTCGCGTGGCCAAGTGCAGAGATTGCAGTTATGGGAGCACAAGGCGCAGTTAACATCTTGTACCGAAAGGAAATTGCTGATGCTAAGGATCCAGTTGCTGCAAGAGCTGAACTAATCGATGAATATAACGAATCACTGGCAAATCCATATTTAGCTGCTGAGCGTGGAACAATCGACACAGTTATTGAACCAAATCAGTCACGTGCATACATTACGAAGGCTTTTAGAACTTTGCGTACAAAGCGCGACACATTACCTGCCCGCAAACACGGAAATATTCCGCTGTAATGGAGTTTTCAATCATCAACGGCAGTCCAACACCTGAAGAGCTAGAGGCACTGAAATCCGCTTTGGCTCAACATAAGCGTGAAGAGCTAAAGCCTGTGATCCGCAGAAGTGTTTATGGTTTACCGCAACTAAGAGAAGCATTGCCTCATCAAATAACTTTCGGCGCTCGAAAGAATTCATAAACGATGCCAAAAATAGTATTAGCTTCTGCATCTGTGTCCAGACGACGCTTACTTGAGTCGGCTGGATTAAAGCCCACCATTATGGTCAGCCATGTTGATGAGGAGACTGATTTTTTCAATTCAATGACACCAGCCGATATGGTGATTGCTCTAGCAATAACTAAGGCTCACACAATTCGAGAGCAAATAGATTTTCCAGCAATAATTATTGGTTGTGATTCAACTTTTGAATTTGACTCACAGTCCTTTGGTAAGCCGGAAACCCCAGAGATTGCAATCGAACGTGCTTCAAGAGTTCGCGGTAATTCGGGACTTCTTCATACAGGGCACTGCATTATTGATACAACAAAGGACAAAGAGATTTCAAGCATCGTCACCACAAAGGTGACCTTTGATAACATGACTGATGCAGAGATTGCAGACTATGTTGCAACGAGCGAACCGTTACATGTTGCAGGTGGATTCACCCTTGATGGATTTAGCTCCCCTTTTATTCCTTCAATTGAAGGTGACTACACAAACGTCGTTGGAATCTCTATGCCATTTGTGAGAAAAGCTTTTGAGCAACTTGGCTACTCCTGGCCTGAAGTTAAAGTGATGCAATGAAGCGCGTTTTAATTGCCAACCGTGGAGAAATTGCAGTGCGTGTAATTCGTGCATGTAAGGATCATGGGTTGGAAAGTGTTGCGGTTTATTCAGAAGAAGATCGCAATGCAATTCATTCCCAGATGGCTGATACTGCCTATTCTCTGCATGGAACAACCGCAACTGAAACTTATTTGAATATTGAAAAACTTATTGGAGTTGCCCAGCAATCGGGTGCGGACGCTGTTCACCCTGGCTATGGATTCTTATCTGAAAATGCAAACTTTGCTCAAGCAGTCATTGATGCTGGTCTTATTTGGATTGGACCTCCCCCTGCTGCAATTCGGGCACTGGGCGATAAAGTCTCTGCACGCAAAATCGCAGCTAAAGCAGGTGCACCACTTGTTGCTGGAACTGAAGATCCAGTTGAAGGATATGGAGAAGTTTTAGCTTTTGCTAAGGAGCATGGATTACCTGTTGCCATAAAGGCTGCCCATGGTGGTGGTGGACGTGGTTTAAAGGTGGCCCATGTGATGGAGGAGATTCCAGAACTATTCGCATCTGCCGTTCGTGAGGCTATGAGTGGTTTTGGCCGCGGTGAATGCTTTGTTGAACGTTATTTGGATAAGCCCCGCCACGTTGAAACCCAAGTTTTAGTTGATAAACATGGAAATGCAGTAGTTATTAGTACACGCGATTGCTCACTGCAACGCCGCCACCAAAAACTAATTGAAGAAGCACCTGCTCCGTTTTTAAATCAAGCCCAGATTGATGAGCTTTATCAATCCAGTAAAGCCATTATGAAAGAGGCTGGATATATAGGTGCAGGTACTTGCGAATTCTTAATTGGACTAGATGGAACTATTTCATTCTTAGAAGTAAATACCCGCTTGCAAGTAGAGCATCCGGTGAGTGAAGAAATCACGGGGATTGATTTAGTGCGTGAGCAATTTAGAATTGCTATGGGTGAAGCACTTGGCTTTGATGATCCAGTTATCCGTGGACACTCAATTGAATTTCGTATTAATGGTGAAGACCCAGGTCGCTCATTCTTGCCCGCACCAGGCAGAATCACAGAATGGATCATCCCAACAGGACCCGGAGTTAGAGTCGATGCTGGCTTTAAAAATGGTGACACCATCGGCGGCAACTTTGATTCATTGTTAGCAAAACTTATTGTTACAGGTGCAACTCGTGAACAAGCAGTAGAGCGTGCTCGTCGTGCACTCGCTGAATTTTCAATTCAAGGCTTAGCTACCGCTCTACCTTTCCATCGTGCAATTATGGAAGATCCTGCGTTTACACAAGATTTCAGGGTTTACACCAGCTACATTGAAAATGAATTTCACAATGACATTCCTATGTATCACGCACCGGTTGTGCCGCTTGAAACACATATGGCACCTGAGCAATTAGTTGCAGAAGTAAATGGGAAGCGTTTTGAGATTTTAGTACATGCTCCTAAGCCTGTAATTAAGCGCCATCGCGCAAAACAATCGATGGCAGGCGGCGCTGGTGGCTCTGAACTTGCCAGCCCAATGCAGGGAACTGTTGTGAAGATTGCAGTCAATGACGGTGACCGAGTTGAAATCGGCGATTTAGTAATCGTTCTAGAAGCGATGAAAATGGAACAGCCGTTAATGGCACATAAAGCTGGTGTGATTAGTAATTTGAGCGCAGTCATAGGGGCCACAGTTTCTAGTGGAACAGCTCTTTGTGACATCATTGATGCATGACAAATAGCGAGCTCCTCTACTCCAATCCATTAGCCGCAGCGGCTGCTGCTGCGAAAGAAATCACAGAGCGCACAGGGGTTGCATCTCATGATGTTGCCTTAGTGATGGGTTCTGGTTGGGTGAGCGCGGTAGATGCGTTGGGAACTCCAGCATATGAATGTAATGCTGAAGATATAACTGGATTCCTTCCTCCAACAGTTCAGGGGCACTCAGGAAAAGTTCGGTCTTACGAAATTGACTCAAATAGCAAGAAATTACGAGCACTTGTATTTCTAGGGCGCACACACCTCTATGAGGGTAAAGGTGTCGAACCTGTAGTACATAGCGTACGAACAGCGGTTAAAGCTGGATGCAAAGTTGTCATTTTAACTAATGCATGCGGTGGCATAAACAAGAGCTATAAAGTTGGCCAACCAGTTCTAATTCGTGATCACATTTCATTAACTGCAATCTCTCCACTATCTGGTGCCACTTTTGTAGATTTAACTGATCTCTATAGCAAGCGAATTCGTGAAATAGTTAAGAAAGAATATCCTTCACTTGAAGAAGGTGTCTATGTGCATTGGCGTGGACCAACTTATGAAACACCTGCAGAGATTTTAATGATGCGCACAATGGGAGCAGATTTGGTGGGTATGTCTACAGTGCCTGAGGCAATTGCAGCTCACGCACTTGGCGCTGAAGTTCTTGGAATCTCATTAGTTACTAACGCAGCCGCAGGTGTTACTGGTGAAAAACTAAACCACGAAGAAGTTATTGCCGCTGGAAAGGCCGCTGCAGATCGAATGGGCGCTCTTCTCAAAGGGGTAATCCCGAAGTTATTCTAAGAGTATGGATCTGATTCAAGAAGTTCAAGCATGGATTGCTGATGATCCAGATCCAAAGACCGCTGCCCAATTACAACAATGGCTCGATTCCAATAATGAAGTAGAGCTACGTGCCTCATTTAATGGCTTTTTGCAGTTTGGCACTGCAGGTTTGCGTGGCCCTATTCGCCCAGGACCTTCGGGAATGAATCGAGCAGTTGTTGGCCGTGCTGCCGCAGGAATTGTTGCTTATATGAAAGAGCGAAAATTAATTTCAGTAGTAATTGGTCGTGATGCCCGTCATGGCTCTGAAGATTTTACTTTCGAAACCGCAGAAATCATGAGTGGTGCTGGCATGAGGGTTTATATCTTGCCCCGCCCGCTTCCAACGCCGGTATTAGCTTTTGCTACCAATGAATTGAAATGCGATGTAGGAATTATGGTTACGGCTAGCCATAATCCACCGCAAGATAACGGATACAAAGTTTATTTAGGTGGCATCGTTGATGGAATTCATTATCGTGGATCACAAATAATATCTCCAACAGATGAATCAATCGCCAAAAAGATTGATTCGATCACTTCACTAGCCTTGCAACCCCGTGGTAAAGAATGGACAATTCTTGGTGAAGAAGTTGTTCACAAATATGTCGGAATTACCGCTGCTCTTGCCCAACGTCCTGGAAACCTAAAAATTGTTTACACCGCCATGCATGGTGTTGGAACCCAGACCCTGCAACAGGTTTTCCTTAAAGCAGGGTTTCCTCAACCTATTCTTGTGGATGCACAAGCACAACCAGATCCAGATTTTCCAACTGTTGCATTTCCTAACCCGGAAGAGCCAGGTGCAATTGAATTAGCGCTAGAGACAGCGCGAACATTTGAAGCTGATTTAGTGATTGCTAACGATCCAGATGCAGACCGCTGCGCTGCTGCAGTTAAGGATCCAATTAAAGGCTGGAGAATGCTACGTGGGGATGAGTTAGGTGTAATCCTTGGTGAATCTATCGCCCGAGCAACAAGTAAGGGCATCCTTGCAAACTCGATTGTTTCATCATCTATTCTGAGCAAGATTGCTGCCCACCACAAATTAGAGTTCAAAGAAACGCTCACCGGATTCAAGTGGTTAGCAAAAATTGATGGGTTAACTTTTGGATACGAAGAAGCCTTGGGTTATGCCGTTGATGCAATAACAGTTAACGATAAGGATGGAATCTCTGCTGCAATCAAACTAGCTCAGATTGCCACTGATTTAGCGAGCGAAAATAAGACACTTCTTGATTTACTCGATGAAGTTTGGGCTCGTCACGGTTTTCATGCGACTGAACAAATCTCCATTCGTCTGACCGATATTTCGCAAGTAGGCGTGATTATGGGAAGTTTGCGCAGCAATTGCCCTAAAGAAATTGCTGGCCGCTCCGTTACATCCATTGATGACCTCGCTAATCCAAGTGATGGTTTGCCACCTACTGATGGTTTGCGTATTTGGCTTGAAGGTGGAATTCGAATCATCATTCGTCCAAGTGGCACAGAAGCAAAGATGAAGTGTTACATTGAGGCAATTGCAAAGGATTCTGTGACTGCGCAAACAGTTCTGGATCAGTTACGAGCCCCACTGAAGGAATTGTTATCGTGAGTTTTTATGGTTTAGTCGATGGTACTGAAGCCTCCCTAAAAAAATATTTAGGTTCGCTATCGGGAGTTGACCAAGTTGGTGCAGATGCTCGTGCAGCAATGCTTAGTACTCGCAGCATTAAGACAACTTCTAAGCGCTGGGCAATCGACACTGCAATCACCATGGTGGATCTAACAACTTTAGAAGGAGCAGATACTCCAGGAAAAGTTAAAGCTCTGTGCACAAAAGCTGTTCGTCCTGATCCAACAGATCCATCGGTCCCAAGTGTTGGCGCAGTGTGTGTTTATAACGATATGGTTGAAATTGCCCGTACACATTTAGATCTTATTGGTGGCCAACATGTTGGCGTAGCAGCGGTTTCGACCGCTTTTCCTTCTGGTCGTGCATCAATGGCAGTAAAGATTCAGGACACAAAAGATGCCATCGAGGCTGGTGCATCTGAAATTGATATGGTGATTGATAGAGGCGCATTTCTCTCAGGTCAATACATCGAAGTCTTTGATGAGATTGTAAAGATTCGTGAAGTTTGTGGTTCTAAGGCACATTTGAAAGTTATCTTTGAAACAGGCGAGCTTGTTACTTACGACAATGTTCGAAAAGCTTCATTCTTGGCGATGGCTGCTGGAGCAGATTTCATTAAAACTTCTACAGGCAAAGTGGCACCAGCTGCTACTGCCTCTGTTGTTCTGGTGATGCTTGAAGCGGTGAGAGATTTTTATGCAATGACCCAGGTACGAATTGGCGTTAAACCAGCCGGTGGTATCAGAAACACAAAAGATGCCATTAAGCAGCTAGTACTAGTTAATGAGACCGCAGGACCAGAGTGGCTCAAGCCTTCACTATTTCGTATCGGTGCAAGTGCTCTGCTTAATGATTTGTTAATGCAACGCATGAAAATAGATGATGGCTACTACGCTAGCCCTCAGTACGTGACGATCGACTAATGGAGGAAAAATTGTCTTTTGAATACGCGCCGGCTCCAGAGTCGCGCGCCCTCGTTACGATCAAGCCT
Source organism: Actinomycetota bacterium (assembly GCA_005789205.1). GTDB lineage: Bacteria > Actinomycetota > Actinomycetes > Nanopelagicales > Nanopelagicaceae > Planktophila. The sequence continues at coordinate 40,642 of SXYM01000011.1, forward strand.
AAGTATGGCCACTTTATCGGTGGAAAGTTTGTTGCAGGAAGTAAGCACTTCCCTACAATCAACCCAGCAACTGAAGAAGTTCTCTCTCAAATTTCATTAGCCGGAAAAACTGATGTCGATGCTGCTGTAAAAGCTGCACGCAAGGCATACACAATTACTTGGTCAAAAATGTCTGGCAAAGAGCGTGGGAAGTACCTATTTCGCATCGCCCGCATCATGCAAGAGCACTCACGTGAATTTGCAGTTCTTGAGACCCTAGATAACGGTAAGCCAATTCGTGAATCACGCGATGTTGATATTCCTCTTGCCGCTGCACACTTCTTTTATCACGCAGGCTGGGCAGACAAGCTTGAATATGCAGGTCTTGGAACAACACCTAAAGCTCATGGTGTTGCAGGACAAATTATTCCTTGGAACTTTCCATTACTGATGTTGGCGTGGAAGGTCGCACCTGCACTTGCTGCCGGAAACACTGTTGTATTAAAGCCAGCAGAAACAACTTCACTCACCGCACTTTTGTTTGCCGAAGTATGCCAACAGGCAGAACTTCCTGCAGGTGTTGTAAATATCGTAACTGGTGATGGTTCAACTGGTGCACTTATTGTTAATCACCCAGGTATCGACAAGATTGCATTTACTGGTTCAACAGAGGTTGGCAAGATCATCGCTCGAGCTGTTGCTCCAACTAATAAGAGTGTGACTTTAGAACTTGGCGGAAAAGCTGCCAATATTATCTTTGAAGATGCAGCAATTGATGAGAGCATAGAAGGTATTGTTAATGGAATTTTCTTTAATCAAGGCCATGTCTGCTGTGCTGGTTCACGCTTAATCCTTCAAGAGAGTGTTGCTGAAGAAGTTATTGAGAAGCTAAAAAATAGAATGGCTAAAATCCGTGTTGGTGATCCGATGGATAAAAACACTGATTTAGGTGCAATAAATAGCAATGACCAACTACTAAAAATTCGAGAGTTATCAGCTGCCGGAGATACTGAAGGTGCGCAGCGCTGGAGTGCGCCCTGTGAGCTACCAGGCAAGGGCTTCTGGTTTGCACCAACAATCTTCACAGGTGTTACTCAAGCCCACCGAATTGCCCGTGAAGAGATCTTTGGTCCAGTGCTTTCTGTATTAACTTTTAGAACCCCTCAAGAGGCTATCGATAAAGCCAATAACACTCCTTTTGGACTCTCTGCCGGTATCTGGAGTGAAAAGGGATCCAAGGTCTTATGGGCATCCCAACAACTTCGTGCTGGTGTGATCTGGACTAATACCTTCAATAAATTTGATCCTACTTCCCCATTTGGTGGATACAAGGAATCTGGTTGGGGTCGTGAAGGTGGACGACATGGTTTATCTGCATATTTGAAGGGGGTCTCACATGAGTAATCGAATTGATGTGAAGAAAACTTACAAACTATTTATTAATGGGGCGTTCCCACGCACAGAATCTGGCCGCACATATGAAGTTAAGAACGCTAAAGGTGTCTTCATTGCAAACCCATGCCTAGCATCTCGTAAAGACTTAAAGGATGCAGTTGTAGCAGCTCGTGCAGCCCAACACGGATGGAACAAAGCTACTACATATAACAAAGGACAAATTCTTTACCGACTTGCAGAAATGCTTGAAGGTCGTCGTGCGCAGTTTGTAGATGAGATTGTCACAGTCACTGGTGTATCAAAAGCAAAAGCTGAAAAAGAAGTTACAGATTCGGTGGATCGACTCGTTTGGTATGCAGGATGGACTGACAAGATTTCTTCACTTTCAGGTGCACTCAACCCTGTTGCTGGTCCTTATTACAACTTCACTATCCCAGAGAGCATGGGCGTAATTGCGGCGATTGCTCCAGAGACACCGTCTTTGCTCGGTTTAATTGATTCAATTGCGCCAATCATTGTTGGTGGCAACACTGTGGTTGTGCTTGCTAGTACTAAAGCTCCACTTTCTGCCATGAGCTTTGCTGAAGTTATTGCTACAAGTGATGTTCCAGCCGGTGTAATTAACATTTTGACTGGAAAGAAAGATGAAATAACCCCTTGGATGGCTTCACACATGGATATAGATGGCTTAGATATCTCTGGTTTAGGTGCTAAAAAACATTCAGACGTTAAAACATCTGGCTCTGAAAATCTGAAAAGAATCTATAGCTTTAAGAGCGCTGATCCTGGACGCATTCTGGCATTCATGGAGAACAAGACGGTCTGGCACCCAATAGGGCTATAGCCAGCCTTTATCAACGGTTTTAAACCACAACTGCTCAACTGCTTCTACATCTAAATCTAGAACTACTCGGACTGCAGCAGAATCGGTTAAATCAATAGGTTCGATGGACTTTAGAAATGGTGCTCTGCGATCACAGATGGTTTGACCGCGCGCTGGGCCTTGGGATGTGTCGACAACAACGTCAAAGACTTCAGTTGTAAATAGCTCTGGGTGAATTACACATGCAACTGCCCCATAGTCACCCAGAGTAATGGGAGAGACATGCAAGCGCTCAATAAATGCTTGAATTAACGTTGCGGCAAATTGAGGTGCTGGATCTGAGGATTTCAACAATTGTGCAGCGTTTTCACTTGTTGCACCTGGTCGCATAAAGACATCTAGTCCATACATAGTAATTGGAACACCACTTTGAAAAACAATTGCCGCAGCTTCCGGGTCATGCCAAACGTTAAATTCTGCTGCAGCTGTTGCATTACCAGCTGATGCTGATCCACCCATTAAAACAATTCGATGTAGTTTCTTGGCAGTTTCTGGAAATGCTCGCAAGAATAAAGCAATATTTGTAAGCGGTGCAATGGGAACAAGTGTTACTGGCTCTTTTGATTCTTCAATCAAATCGCGAAGGAGTTCAATGGCAGAGCGAGAATCAACTTTTCGATACGAGGGTGTAATCCCAAGGTCACCCATTCCATCTGAGCCATGCACATACTCTGCATACTCTGATGTACCGAGTAGCGGACGAACAGCACCTCTAGCAACAGGAATATCTCCAGCACCGGCTGCATCTAAAACTTTCAATGTGTTTGCAACGACCTGGTCGACATTAGTGTTGCCATCGACGCAGGTAACTCCAAGTAAGTTGATCGCTGGATGCATTGCGGCAAAAAGGACTGCAAAAGCATCATCCACGCCGGTATCAACATCAAGAATGATTGAAGTTTTTTCCATAAGCGATAGCCTAGCGGTATGAGCAAAGCAGTAATAGCTGTAGTTGGAAGCGCGATGATTGATTTAACTGCCTATGCCAAAGTTATTCCGGCTCCTGGGCAAACCTTAGAAGGTGAGCTTTTTACCACTGGTTTTGGGGGTAAAGGAGCCAACCAAGCCGTAATTGCTGCTCACTGCGGCGCGGAAGTTCACTTTGTTGGAAAGCTGGGTAAAGATTTATTCGGAGACTCAATTGCAGAAAATTTTAAAAAACTTAGTATTGATTCAGAATATGTAGAGCGTAGTGATACTCCAAATGGTGTGGCACATATCTGGGTCGATGCCAACGGCGAGAATCGAATCGTAATCATTCCGGGCGCAAATCATGAGATTGAATCTAAAAAGGCCACCAAAGCAATAGAGACAATCACAGACTTAGCAGTCGTAGTTGCACAGTGTGAGATAAAGCAAGAAGTAACTCTGGCTGCATTTTTTGCAGCAAAAAAACGTGGTTGTGTAACAATCTTGAATCCAGCACCATATCAACCCTTGAGTGAAGCACTCTTAGCGGTAACCGACTGGATAATTCCTAATGAAACCGAATTCAAAGAACTCTTCGGTCAGGACCCTGCAAGTAATGATGTACTAAAGAAATTTAGACCGGGTAAGAATTCAATTGTGACTTTAGGGTCAGAGGGTGCTGTTTTGATCACTTCCGATGGGAATATCACTCGAGTGAACGCCCCAAAGGTTAATGCAGTAGATACCACTGGTGCTGGTGATGCATTTGTTGGTGTTTTTGCTTTCGGCTTAGCAAGTGGAAAGAATCCAGAAGATGCGATGAAGTTAGGAATTAAAGTTGCTTCTATGAGTGTCACACGAAAAGGTGCGCAATCCTCATATCCTTCTCAGGCAGAGATTGAAACTCTTTCATAACCCCGTAATACGAATGTAGGTCTGCGCACCGGATTGTAAGCTAATTGCATATTTGGATATTTCTCCCACAGCGCTGGAAGTGAGACGCTCATTTCTAGGCGAGCAAGAGGTGCGCCCAAGCAAAAATGAATTCCTGCCCCAAAACCAATGTGCGGGTTTGGATCACGAGTTAAATCCATTTCATCAGCACGCTCAAACACTGCAGAATCACGATTTGCAGAACCAATAAGGGCCGCAATCTTCTGTCCCTGCTCTATTTTTACGCCTCCCACCTCGGTATCAACTGTTGCTGTGCGCTCAAATAAGTGAAGTGGGGCATCAAATCTCATAAATTCTTCAAGAGCTGTTTCTGTTATTGCTCGTGAATTCTTTCGCAATAAATCTACCTGGTCTGGTCTCTCAAGAACTGCAACCATTCCATTTCCAAAAGCATTCACACTTGCTTCATGCCCGGCATTGAGTAGAAGCACACAAGTTGCCACTAGTTCATGGGAGTTTAGCTTTTCGCCATTTTCTTCAACCATAGCTAAATCAGTAATCAGATCTTGACCCGGATTTTTCTTGCGGTGTTCAGCCAAAGAGCGCACATATTCAGCGAATTCGGCTGCTGCTTTTTTAGCTTCTATTTTGTACTGCTCGGATGGATTAACTTCATACATCTTCACGATTGATTGCGACCAAGGACGAAGTAAATGCTCTTCAGACTCTGGAAAACCTAGCAAGTCTGCAATGATTTTCACAGGTAAGGGTTCTGCATAATCTGCAATCAAATCAAAGGTCATGCCTGATTTAACCTTCTCATCTATGACATCCAAAAGTTGGTGCGTGATGCGTTCAACGGCTGGTCGCATACCTTCAATCTTGTTTCGATTAAAAGCTTTTGCAACTAAAGAACGAAGACGTGTGTGCTTAGGCGGTTCGCTATCCAAAATCGAATCTGAGTGAAGCCAATTAAATGTCTCCCATTCAAAATCTGGCTTTTTATCTGTGAAAATACGGCCTAAAGATTTGTTTCTAAAGACATCATTTGCATCACTATGGCGAGCAGCTAAAAATATCTGCATTCCCTCATGCCAAACAGGCTTGCCAAATTCGCGAAGTTCTTTTAACTGCTCGTATGGATCAGCGACAAAAGTAGGGTTATTGAAATCAATCATTACTCAGCAGAGATTTTCGCATAGCCAGGTTTGATGACCCCATCAATAATCTTTAGACGCTCTGGATATGGAATAAATGCGCTTTTCATCGCATTAATAGTGATGCGCTGTAGTTCTGCAAAGTCCCAACCAAAAGCTTTTACTGCTTCTTCCATCTCAAATGACATAGAAGTTTGGCTCATTAATCGATTATCTGTATTGAGTGTGACTCTAAAGCGCAAGCGGGCCAAGGCTCCGATTGGGTGCTCGGCATAACTCTTTGCCGCCCCTGTTTGAAGATTAGAAGTTGGGCATAGTTCAAGTGGAATTCTGCGATCGCGAACGTAGGATGCTAGTTGACCTAACTTTGGTTCAGGGCCTGAGAAATCTATGTCATCGATGATTCGAACGCCATGACCTAAGCGCTCAGCACCACAGAGTTGAATTGCCTCCCAAATTGAAGGAAGTCCGTATGCCTCACCTGCATGGATTGTGAAGTGAGCATCTTCTTTGCGTAGATAGTCAAAAGTCTCTTTCTGATCACTTGGTGGAAAACCATCTTCTGGACCAGCGATATCAAAGCCAACCACTCCTTTATCGCGATATTTAACCACTAACTCTGCAACTTCCTGAGAGAGTTTATTTTGGCGCATGCCACATAGCAACGAGAAGACCTGAATCTCATGGCCTTCGGCTTTAGCCTCTGCCATTCCTTGTTTGTAACCTTCAGTTGTTGCATCAACTACATCGGCCATTGACAAACCTTTTTCAGTAAAGAGTTCTGGTGCACCACGAACTTCAGCATAAACAACACCATCTCGTGCTAAATCTAATGCGCACTCTCGAGCAACTCGAATAATGTCTTCGCGTCGCTGCATGACTGCAATAGTGTGAGAAAAAGTTTCTAGATAGCGAACTAGTGAACCTGAATCACAAGATTCACGGAACCATGTTGCAAGCTCAAGAGCATCATGAGTTGGAAGTGAGGTGTAACCAATTTCTTGTGCAATATCAATAATTGTTTGAGGCCGTAATCCGCCATCTAAGTGATCATGTAGCAGTACTTTTGGGACGCGCTTAATCTGGGCTAGTGATGGTTTACTAGTTAGGCTCACCTTAAAGCTCTCAATCCGTAATTCGCTCGACTACTAGTGGCAATCTATCGATTTTTCCATTTTTTGGTAAATCACCGATAGTTACTGAATTAGTTAGTGATTCTTGCGCACGGGCAAAAGCTGCTGGCGTATCGGTGTGCAATGTGTAGAGCGGTGCTCCTGCGGCCACGATATCGCCTGGCTTTGCGTGAATTTCTATCCCAGCCCCAGCCTGAACTGCTTCGCCTTGGCGTGATCGGCCTGCACCTAAGCGCCAAGCAGCAAGTCCCACTTTCATTGCATCCATTGAAAGAATAGTTCCACTTGATTGAGCTGTAACAGTTAAATTCTCTTTTGCTATTGGAAGTTTTGCATCAGGATCTCCACCTTGGAGGCTGATCATCTGGCGCCATACATCCATTGCTTTTCCATTTTTCAAAATATTAGCTGGATCAACTTTTGTAATTCCAACTGTTTCTAACATCTCTCGTGCAAGTAGAACAGTGAGCTCAACGATATCTGACGGACCACCACCTGCTAAAACTTCAACTGACTCACGAACCTCTAAAGCATTTCCTGCAGTCAGTCCTAATGGAATATCCATAGCCGTGACAAGTGCAATTGTTTTAACGCCAGCACGTTTTCCAAGACCCACCATTACATGAGCTAACTCTTTTGCCTTTTGCGGCTCACTCATAAATGCACCAGCACCAGTCTTAACATCAAGTACTAGTGCACTCGTTCCTTCAGCAATCTTCTTACTCATAATCGATGATGCAATCAATGGAATCGCTTCTACCGTTGCTGTCACATCACGTAGTGCATATATCTTTTTATCTGCCGGAGCCAGCCCTGCTCCTGCTGCACAAATTACTGCTCCACAATCTTGCAAAACTTTAAGCATCTCTTCATTTGATAGTGAGGCTCGCCAACCAGGAATAGATTCCAATTTATCTAGGGTTCCTCCTGTGTGGCCAAGACCTCGACCAGAAAGTTGTGGAACAGCAGCACCACAAGCAGCAACTAGTGGCGCTAGAGGCAATGTAATTTTGTCTCCCACTCCACCTGTTGAGTGCTTATCCACTGTTGGTCGCGACAATGCTGACCAGCTCATGCGCTCACCGCTATTGATCATTGCATCGGTCCAACGAGAAATTTCACGAGATTCCATGCCGTTAAGCAAGATTGCCATTAATAATGCAGACATTTGTTCATCGGCTACTGCGCCGCGGGTGTATGCCTCAATCACCCAATCAATTTGTGGATCAGTTAATGCATGTCGATCACGTTTTGCAGCGATAACTTCGGCTGCTGAGAAAGCCTCAACCTGCGACATTTAGCGCTCGTTGCGGTCTAAATCATCAGGACCAAAAGCCCAAGGCAACATTTCAGCCATTGTCTGAGGTCCATCATCGGTCATCAAGAGTGCATTCGATCCACCATGTTCAAACAGCAGTTGGCGACAACGTCCACATGGGGCCAAGTGATTTCCCTGTCCATCAACGCAGGAGATCGCAACTAAACGACCTCCACCTGTTGCAATGAGGTTTGAAACTAAACCGCACTCTGCACAAAGTCCTAAACCATAACTGGCATTTTCAACATTGCATCCAGAAACGATGCGTCCATCATCAACTAGAGCTGCCACACCAACAGGAAACTTAGAATATGGAGCATATGCCGTTTTCATTGCTGAAACTGCAGCAGTGTGTAACGCATCCCAATCTATGGCCATCATCTCAATCCGCCGCGGCGATATGGAATTCCATCGGCAGCTGGCATTCGTAGTCTCTGAGATGCCAATGCCATCACTAGAATTGTTGCAATGTAAGGGGTCATAGTTACCAATTGACCAGGTAACTCATCGACTGCAAAAAAGAACCAAAGTGTAAATCCTGCCGATGCAAGACTTAAAATCGCACTTAATTGCTTACCGTTTTTAAACTTTCTAAAGGCAACAAAGGCCAAAATCACAACAATAAACAGTAGTAATGCATGAATTGCAGCTGAATCCCGAAGTTGCAGTGCATCTGCAAAACCAAAGAGGCTTGCACCTGCTAATAATCCACCAGGCCGATAATTTCCAAAGAGCAGCGCCGCTAAACCAATATATCCGCGACCAGCAACCTGGTTCTCTTGATAGTTACTTGCAGCCACTATTGCCAAGAATCCTCCACCTAGTCCTGCAAATCCACCTGATATTAGAACTCCTGCATACTTCATTGCGTAGACATTTACACCCAGTGATTCTGCGGCAACTGGCGCTTCCCCTGCACTACGAAGACGCAGGCCAAAGGAAGTGCGCCATAAGAGGAAGTAAGCAAGCGGAACAAAAGAGATGGCCACCACAGTTACATATGAAACATCACCGGTTAGTCCGCGAAGAATTGCAGCCATATCTGAGATAAAGAACCAATTCAAATTAGCCACAGATCCCAATAGGTCTGGGCTCTTCCAGCCAAAATAGTGACCGCCAGAAAGCACCGGTAAACCATTGACTGAGATAGTTTCAATTCCAGGTGATTGGGATGGACCTGGCCATGATCCACCTTGATAGAGCAAAGTAGATAAATAACGAACCAAACCTGCAGCAATAATATTTATTGCAACTCCGGAAACTACATGATCAACGCCAAAAGTTACTGTTGCAATTGCATGAACCAATGCTCCGATTGAACCAAAAATAATCGCAGCTAATAAACCAGCCCAAGGGCCATGTTGGGAACCAATGTATCCGCCTGCCCAAGCACCCATGATCATCATTCCTTCAAGCCCAATGTTGACCACACCTGCGCGCTCAGAAAATAACCCACCCAGCGCAGCAAGAACTATTGGAACAGATAGAAGTAAGGCTGCAGATGCGGTACCTGAACTTGTTATATCCGATGCACCTGTGATGATGCGGATTGAGGCTAATACAAAAACTAGCATTGTTGCGTAGCGCAAAATCTTTATTACTTTCATGCCTGCACCACCTTTGCTAGCTCTTTACTTTGCAAAGTCAGCTTAAAACGTCTGACAACTTCATATGCGACCACTGAACTCAAAAGAATTGAGCCCTGCATAATCACATAGGTCTCAGGTGCGATATCGATAAGCTCTAAAGCTCTGGAGCTCACTTCTAGGAAACCAAACAGAAGAGCACTTACCGCCATCCCACCGGCAGAGTTACGGCCTAGAAGTGCAACAGCAATTGCAGAGAAACCAATACCCGCGCGAAAGCCTAGGTTGTAGGAATGGGTTTGCCCTAAGACTTCAGGCAGACCCGAAAGACCTGCAATTGCACCAGAAATTACAAGAGCGATGAAGATCATTTTCTTCGAGTTCACTCCACTCACACGAGCGGCAATTGGGTTTAAACCTGAAGCACGAAGTTCAAATCCAAATCGTGTGCGATTAACAACAAACCAGAAAATAAATCCCAGCACAACTGCAACAAAAAACATTCCATATACGCCACCACCCGGTTGATCTTCAACACCTAATTTGCGAAGCAATGGCATTAAATCTGGAACTTGAGCAGATACAGGAAGTTCTTTAGTTTGAAGGTTATTTGAGCCTTCCTCAACTAAAGCAAAGTGTTTGGAAAGTAGGTAAGCAGACAAACCACCAGCCAAACTATTCAACATAATAGTTGAGATAACTTCGTTAACACCACGCTTTACTTTTAAGTAAGCAGCAATTGCTGCCCATAACCCACCAAATGTCATTGCAACTATAAAGACTGCCGCAACATGAAGTACCGGAGGAAGAACAAACATCGCTCCGATATAACAACTAAATAAGGCTCCAAGTCGTAGTTGGCCCTCAACACCAATATTGAACAAACCTGCTCTAAAAGTTACAGCAATTGCAATAGCTGCAATGTAATATGGAGTAGCAGTATTAAGTACTTCCATTAAAGAACCAGCTTGAGTTCCAAACTCCCACATGGTTTTAAATGCTTCTACTGGAGATTTCTTACTTGCAATAACAGCAAGACTTGAGATGAGAATGGAGAAGATTGCTGCGGCAAGCGGAGCGGCTATTGCTAAAGCAACTTTGCTGGGTGTGAACCTTCTTGAGAGCGTATTACTCATGCTGCACCTGTCATTGCTGAGCCGAGCTGCTCTGGTGTAGTTTTTGCTGGATCTAGTTCAGCGGTAATTGTTCCACGTAACATAACCAGCAAACGGTCGGACATTCCAATTAACTCTTCTAAGTCAGCTGAAATTAAAACAATTGCCATTCCCTTTTCTCGGGCTTTGCGAAGAATGTCCCAAATCGCACCTTGTGCGCCAACATCAACACCGCGTGTTGGATGTGAGGCCACCAATAAAGCTGGTGCTTTGCTCATTTCGCGACCAACAATAAACTTTTGTTGATTACCTCCAGATAGTGCAGCCGCCAAAGTATCCGGTCCGGGTGCACGCACATCAAAATCTTGCATAATTGTTCGAGTGCTCTCGATAGTGGCCTTTTTATCAATTACAAATCCGCGCATTACGGGCTTGCTGCGTTGGTGGCCAAGAATTCTGTTCTCCCATAATGGCGAAGTCATCATGAGAGCTTGTCGTTGACGATCCTCTGGGATCAGCCCGATGCCTAAATCATGACGATCGGCCACGCTTAATTCATCAATATTAGAACCGTTAAATTCAATTGAACCTGTGTAATCACGTAATCCCATGATTGCTTCAACAAGCTCGGCCTGGCCATTTCCTTCAACACCGGCAATTCCAACAACTTCTCCTGCATGTAGATTAAAAGTTATATTTGAAATTAAATCTCGGCTACCAGTTGCAGTTGCAATTGAAACTTCCTTAAGCGCCAAAGTGACTTCATTTCGACGTGTGTGTCCAAGAGTTGATGGTTTTGGAAGCTCACTTCCAACCATAAGTTCTGCCAACTGACGCGCTGTTACCTCTTTTGCTTTGACTTGGGCAACAGTGGATCCTTGCCGAACCACTGTGACTTCATCGGCAACACGTAAAACTTCATCGAGCTTGTGAGAAATGAAGATCACTGCCATACCTTTTGAACGAAGCCCCTCTAAAGCTTGGAAGAGGTCGTCTACTTCCTGAGGAACGAGAACAGCAGTGGGCTCATCAAAAATCAAGATATTTGCACCTCGGAATAAAACTTTCAAAATCTCAACGCGTTGACGCTGTCCAACACCCAACTGTTCTACTAAGACATCAGGATCTATTTCTAAACCATACTGCTCTGCCATTTCGACAACTTTTTTGCGAGCGCCAGAAAAATCAATAGTTGCTCCATGTGTAGGCTCAGAGCCTAAAATGATGTTTTCAAGTACTGTAAAATTATCAGCTAACATGAAGTGTTGGTGAACCATGCCAATACCAGTATCGATAGCATCATTTGGGTTCTTAAAATGCACTTGCTTACCATTAACGAAAATCTCGCCACCGTCTGGGCGTTGCATGCCATACAAAATCTTCATAACGGTGGATTTACCTGCACCGTTTTCACCAACTAGGGCGTGGACTGTCCCTGTTTCAACTTTCATCGAAACATCTTTATTTGCGATTACGCCTGGGAAGTGCTTGGAGATGTGTCGCAGTTCAACAGCTACAGACACTTATTTACTCTCCTTTGAGTTGATTGTTAAAAGCATTTGGCCCAACAAGGAGATTTAACTCCATTGTTGGGCCAAATACCACTCTTTAGTAAGCGATTATGGCTTGGTTGGAACCTTGATCTTGCCAGACTTAATCGCTGCTGCAGCCTTATCGATTGCAGCCTTGTACTTGGTGATGTATCCGCCAGAGTATGAAACTCCAACGCCATCCAACGCCAAGTTGTACTGACGACCATAGATACCTGATTCATCAAGAACATCGTTTACAGATGAGCCTGCAACAGCTGTTGCAATCACGTCGTAAACGGCGCGGTCAACGCGCTTAATCATTGATGTAAGCATGTTCTTCTTCTCAGCAGCTGAAGCTGTTAGGTACTGATCTGAGTCAACTCCGATAGTCCAAACCTTCTTGCCAGCCTTTGCCGCATCTGTAGCAGCTGCGAAGTTACCCGCACCTGATCCACCTGCAGCTGAGTAAATAACATCGATACCCTTATCGATCATTCCCTTAGCAATAACTTTTGCTTTTGCTGGGTCATTGAAACCACCAAAGTCAGGTGGCTCTGTGACGTACTTGACGTCAACGGTTGCTGACTTCTTTGTTGCCTTAACACCAGCAACGAATCCAGCCTCAAACTTCTGTAGTAGTGGAATACGTACTCCACCGATGTAACCGATCTTTCCTGACTTTGATGCAAGAGCTGCAGCAACACCTGCTAGGTATGAGCCCTGCTCTTCAGCAAATACAAGACCTGCAACGTTTAGTAGATCTACTGATGAATCATCGATAATTCCAAATGAAACATTTGGATAATCTGATGCAACGGCCTTGATTGGACCCGCATACAAGAAACCAACTGCGATGATTGGATTATATCCAGCCTTTGCTAGCAAGCGGAGCTTGTCTTCGCGCTCTGAGTCAGAACCTACTGTGACAGTAACTTCTCTTGCGCTAACACCAAACTTCTTCTTTGCAAGATCAAGACCAGCTGCGGCAGAGTCATTGAAAGACTTGTCTCCGCGGCCACCGATGTCATAAGCAAGTCCAACTTTTACCTTTGATGCTGCAGTAGCTGATGGTGCAACAAATGCAGTTGCTGCAATAGCTGCTGCAGCGATAACTGCTACGAGACGAAATACTTTCTTCAATTTTCCTCCTTCAAGGGGCTCTCCTACACCAACTCAACGCCGACATAAGAGCTCTGTGTGTAAGTGAGCCTAGTAGTTGTGCATGAATAAACTCAACACACGCCAGCAGATTTAGGCGCAAGGCATGTAACGTTTTGGATAAGTCTCAACCTGGAGTTGATACTGCTAGTGCTGGATTACTTAACCATCCCCAGGTTTTCATAGGCCTTTTCAAGGGTTTGTGACGCCACTACACGGGCTTTTGTTGCCCCGCCATGCAAAATATCCAGCAAGTGCTTCTCATCGCTCAATAATTCAACTGCCTTAGCGCGAATAGGTCGAAGATATTCAACGAGAACCTCGGCTACAGCCCCTTTAAAGTCGCCATAACCCTTGCCATCAAATTCTGCTTCTAAAGCAGGGATTGTTTTTCCCGAAAGCGCACTGTGAATTGTCAGTAAATTACTAATTCCAGGCTTTTCGCTTTCATCGAATTTCACTTCGCGGCCAGCATCAGTGGCCGCACTCTTAATTTTCTTGGCATTTGATTCTGGGGTATCCATTAACTCCAAAACACCTGCAGCAGAGCCAGATGATTTACTCATCTTGGCTGATGGATCTTGAAGGTCTTGGATTTTAGCTGCAGTTTTTAAAATAAAGTTTTCTGGGATCGTAAAAGTTTGACCAAAGCGAGTATTAAAGCGCCCTGCTAAGTCACGTGTTAACTCAATGTGCTGGCGCTGATCTTCACCGACAGGAACTAAGTTTGCTTGATACAACAAAATATCTGCTGCCTGCAACATTGGGTATGTAAAAAGTCCAACACGGGCAGAATCAGATCCACCCTTTGCAGATTTATCTTTGAACTGTGTCATACGACTTGCTTCGCCAAAACCAGCCATGCATTCCATGAGCCAACCCAATTGATTGTGTTGTGGAACTTGTGACTGAACAAATAGCGTTGACTTTTCGGGTGAAATTCCTAGAGCAATTAACTGCGCAGCAGAAGCTAATGTCCGCTTGCGCAATAGGGCTGGTTCGATTTCGCCAGTGAGTGCATGCAAATCCACAATGCAATAAAAAGCATCATGGCCTTCTTGTAAATCTACCCACTGCTTAACGGCGCCTAAGTAGTTACCCAGGTGGAAAGAATCACTAGTTGGCTGGATTCCAGATAAAACTCGCTTGACGCTCATGCGCTAATTCTTTCACACATCATGCGTTACGAGAGATTAATAGCTGGCCAGCGCGCTTGCCCTCCATAGAAAGCACTGTAACTCGCACTCCATCGACCACTACTACATCATGGTCCTTAGGAATTCGACCTAAGTGATGCATAACGAAGCCACTAGCTGTTTCATATGGACCATCGGGAATTTCTAAGCCTGTCTGCTCCATTAAATCCTCAATCGAAATGAGCCCATCGACTTCAAAGTCTCCGGTTCGTGACTCAATGGCAACTTCTAACTCATCTTCGTCAAATTCATCTCTGATATCACCGATTAAGCACTCCACTAAATCTTCCAAGGTCACAATGCCATCAGTACCACCATATTCGTCAAGAACGATTGCGACGTGCTGGCCTTGTTTGCGCATCTCAGAAAGTGCGGGCAGAATTCCTTTTGTTCCAGGTAAAAAGATTATGAATCGAACTAGTTCAATTATCTTTGTTTCTTTGGTTGCCAAAGAAGTATCAAGTAAATCGCGCACATGAATAAAGCCAATTACTTCATCGGAAGAACCCCGAATGACTGGATAACGAGAATGGGCTTTTTCTACTGCTAAATCAATGGCCTTGCCAACAGTTAATGAAACATCCATGAAATCAACTTCTGTACGTGGAACCATAACTTCATGGATTTGGCGCTCGGAGGCGTTAAAGACTTCTTCAACAATGTCTCGCTCTTCATCGCTTAATGCGGCATGGCCAGAGACAAGATCTAATAACTCTTCTTCAGAGATTTGGCTTCGTGCCTCTTTGGGATCGATGCCAAATATGCGCAAAACAAAGTCTGTAGATCTTGAAAGTAGCCATATCAATGGACGGAAAATGTTTGCAACGACATTAATGATTCCAGCCGTTGCCATTGCAATTTCCTCTGCTTTAAATAGAGCCACTCTCTTTGGCACTAACTCGCCAAAAACTAAAGAGAAGTAAGCAATCACCAAGGTGACACCAAGAAGTGAAATAGTCGTACTCCAGGTGTTGGAAATGCCTAGAGACTCCAGCCAAGGAATGACGTAGTCACCTAGTTGATCAGCGCCAAGGGCAGCAGAGAGAAAGCCGCTTACTGTTACACCAATTTGAACCGCAGCCAGCAATCGGTTGGGGTGCGCGGCTAGGGCTGCGACGCGAGCGCCACGTTTGCCACGGGTCGAAATTTCTCGGACTTGACTATCTCGAAGTGAGATGAGGGCGATTTCAGCTGCTACGAAGAATGAGGCCAGAACAATAAGCCCAGCGATCAGGGCTAAATCTGTAAGTAACGTACCGACCGAGTGAGTCTCCATTAGGTTCCTAACTATACGGCAAGGCTATAAAGGCCGGCCTAGCAAAATTGTGTCTTAGCGCGTAACCTTCGGTGCGTTGGTCCACCCGGACCATCACCTTCATCCACGGACCGTCGGGCACGTACCTGCCCGGAGAAGGAGAGCAATCTCATGGCATCAGTAGTTTTCGAAGCCGCATCACGTATCTATCCAGGAACAACTGCACCTGCTGTCGATAAATTAAATCTCACTGTCAATGACGGTGAGTTTTTAGTTTTGGTCGGACCATCAGGTTGCGGTAAGTCAACATCCCTTCGTATGTTGGCAGGACTTGAAGAAGTCGATAACGGAAGAATCTTGATCGGCGATCGCGACGTTACAAACGTTGCACCAAAAGATCGCGATATTGCGATGGTATTCCAGTCATATGCGTTATACCCACACATGACAGTTGCAGAAAATATGGGCTTCGCACTAAAGATCGCTGGAACTCCAAAAGAAGAACGTGAACGTCGCGTTCTTGAAGCAGCTAAGTTGCTCGACCTTGAGCCATACCTAGAGCGCAAGCCAAAAGCTCTTTCAGGTGGACAGCGTCAGCGCGTTGCTATGGGCCGCGCAATTGTTCGCGAACCTCAGGTTTTCCTTATGGACGAACCTCTCTCAAACCTTGATGCGAAGTTGCGCGTAGCAACTCGTACACAGATCGCTGCATTGCAGCGTCGCTTAGGAATCACAACTGTTTATGTAACACACGACCAGGTTGAAGCTATGACTATGGGTGATCGTGTTGCAGTGCTTAAGGATGGCTTGCTCCAGCAAGTAGACACACCTCGTAATCTCTATGACAATCCAGCAAATGCATTCGTTGCAGGCTTTATTGGTTCTCCTGCCATGAACTTGCTTAACGCCCCAATCGTGGGCGGCAAAGCGATGCTTGGAAATCTTGGTATCGCAGTACCAGCATCTGCTGGCAATGAAGTAACTGTCGGTGTTCGCCCAGAAGGCTTCACACCATCATCTGATGGTTTCCACGTTTTGGTTGAAGTAGTTGAAGAACTTGGTTCAGATGCTTTCGTTTATGGAAAGCCTGCAGATACAAATGTTAAGTTCGCTAACGCAACTGATGAAGGCGCACAAATCATTGTTCGCTGGGATCCAAAGAATCCTCCAAAGGCTGGTCAAACAATCACTGTCACTGCAAATTCAAGTGCAGTTCACTTGTTCAACTCAACAACTGGAGAGCGTATTTAAGCTATTAAATAAGAAAACCCGCCGTATAGATACGGCGGGTATTTTTATTAAATTTTTATGCCATAGCCATTTTTAGGTTTTCATCGATTGAGTTCAAGAACTCCTGTGTAGTTTGATACGGCGCATCATTTGAAATTAAGAGTGACAAGTCCTTAGTCATCTTGCCTTGTTCAACAGTCTCAATACAAACGCGCTCAAGAACGTCGCAGAACTTTGCAAGATCGACGTTGTTATCTAGCTTGGCACGGTGTGCAAGGCCACGGGTCCACGCAAAGATTGATGCAATTGGATTTGTAGAAGTTGCTTTACCCGCCTGATGATCACGATAGTGACGAGTAACAGTGCCGTGTGCAGCCTCAGATTCAACAACCTTTCCATCAGGTGTCATCAAAACTGAAGTCATTAATCCGAGTGATCCATATCCCTGAGCAACGGTGTCTGACTGAACGTCGCCGTCATAGTTCT
>SXYM01000012.1 GCA_005789205.1 Actinomycetota bacterium
AAGTACACAGCACAAGAAATTTCAGCACGCGTACTACAAAAGTTAAAGCGCGATGCAGAGGCCTATCTCGGTGAAACTGTCACAGACGCTGTTATTACCGTGCCGGCCTACTTTAACGATGCGCAACGTCAAGCAACTAAAGAAGCTGGCGAAATCGCCGGCCTTAATGTTTTGCGCATTATCAACGAGCCAACTGCGGCAGCGCTCGCATATGGTCTTGATAAGGCAGATAAAGAACAAACAATTCTTGTCTTCGACTTAGGTGGTGGAACATTTGACGTTTCCCTTCTTGAAATCGGTGACGGTGTTGTTGAAGTTAAAGCAACCAATGGTGATAACAACCTCGGTGGCGATGACTGGGATCAAGCACTCGTTGATCACCTAGTAACTACTTTTGGTTCACAAAACGGAATTGATTTAACAAAAGATAAGATGGCGATGCAACGTATTCGTGAAGCTGCTGAAAAGGCAAAGATCGAACTTTCATCATCACAATCTGCATCAATTAACCTTCCATACATCACAGTTGATGCTGAGAAGAATCCACTCTTCCTAGATGAAACAATTACACGTGCTCAGTTCCAGCAACTCACCGCTTCTCTACTTGAGCGTTGCAAGAAGCCTTTCCAGGCAGTTCTAAAGGATGCTGGAATTGCAATGAGCAAGATTCAATCAGTTGTATTAGTTGGTGGATCTACACGTATGCCAGCTGTGGTTGATCTTGTTAAAGAGCTAACAGGTGGAAAAGAGCCAAATAAGGGCGTAAATCCTGATGAAGTAGTGGCCGTTGGCGCATCACTTCAAGCCGGTGTTCTTAAGGGTGAAGTAAAGGATGTTCTACTCCTGGATGTAACACCACTATCACTTGGTATTGAAACCAAGGGTGGCGTTATGACTAGGTTGATTGAGCGCAACACAACTATTCCTACAAAGCGCTCTGAAGTATTTACAACTGCTGATGATAATCAACCAGCTGTTCAGATTCAGGCATACCAAGGTGAGCGCGAAATGGCTGCTTACAACAAAAAGCTTGGAATGTTTGAACTCACTGGTTTACCACCAGCCCCACGCGGAGTTCCACAAATCGAAGTTACATTTGACATCGACGCAAATGGAATCGTTCACGTCTCTGCAAAAGATCTTGGAACTGGAAAAGAACAGAGCATGACCATTACTGGTGGCTCCGCACTTTCTAAGGAAGAGATTGAGCGCATGATGGCCGATGCTGAATCACATGCTGAAGAAGATCGCCAGCGCAAGGAAGAAGCAGAGATTCGCAACGCTGGAGATTCACTTCTCTACTCAACTGAAAAGTTCATCAAAGATAATGAAGAGAAGTTGTCTTCAGGTGATGCACTTGAAAAGAAAAGCGAGACCGAGGCAGCTATTGCCGAACTAAAGACTGCTCTTGGTGGTTCAAACTACGAGATGATTAAGTCAGCAACTGAAAAGGTTGCAACTGTTAGCCAAGCTCTAGGGGCCGCACTTTATGCAGGCGCTGGCGCTGAAGGCGAAGGCGCACCAGCCGAAGATGGCGTTGAAGATGCTGAAGTAGTTGAGGAAGGCAAGTGAGCGAGGAAAACTCGCTCACCGAAGAAGTAGTAGTTGAAGATGTGGCACCGGATCAGGAAACTGATCCGGTAGCTACATTAACTAGTGATTTACAACGGGTTCAGGCCGAATATGCCAACTACCGAAAGCGCGTAGAGCGTGATCGTTCCCTTGCTCACGAAATGGCAATCGGTGCGGTTTTAACGCAGCTTCTGGCACTCCTTGATGATGTGGACCGCGCAGAATCACATGGTGAGTTAACTGGTGGCTTTAAAGCAGTTGCCGATCAGCTCAACGCCATCGTTTCTCGTATTGGTTTAGAGAAATACGGCACCGATGGTGAAGTATTTGATCCACAGATTCATGAAGCCCTCATGCATGAGACTTCTACGGAGGTAGAAGTACCAACTGCTTCAAAGATTTTGCAGCCTGGATATAAATACAAAGAGCGCATTTTGCGTCCAGCACGTGTTTCTGTAACAGATCCAGCAGGAGAGTAATAACAAATGGCAGCCAAAGATCTCTACGAAAAGGATTTTTATAAGGTCCTTGGCGTTGATAAAAAGGCTGCAGCCGATGAAATCAAACGTAAGTATCGCAATCTTGTAAAAGATCTCCACCCAGATACAAACCATGGTGATTCTGCAAAAGAAGAAAAGTTCAAAGCAGTATCTGAGGCCTATGAAATTCTCTCTGATCCTAAAAAGCGGGCTGAATATGATGAAGCCCGCACATTATTTGAACGTGGCGGATTTCGTGCACCCATGGGAGGAGGAAACTTTCAGGGAGGGGATTTCTCTGACATCTTTGGTGGAGGAAATCCACAGGATATTTTTGCAAACCTCTTTGGTGGTGGTCGCCGCGGTCCGCGTAAGGGACAGGATCTGCAAACTGAGGCAACAATCACTTTCCGTGAATCGGTTTTTGGTACTAATTTAGATTTACGCCTTGGAACAGATAGAGGCGCTACACAAAACATTACTGCGCGCGTTCCTGCAGGCGTCAATGATGGCGCCAAGATTCGCGTGAAAGGCAAAGGAGCACCGGGAGAAGCTGGCCCAGGTGACTTATTCATTCTTTTGCACGTTAAGCCCCACCCAATCTTCTCTCGCAAAGCTGAGAACTTACTTGTTACTTTGCCGATTACCTTTACTGAAGCAGCCCTTGGCGCTGATGTGAAAGTGCCAGTGATGAGCGGGGAAGAAGTAACTGTGCGCATTGCACCAGGAACTCCTAACGGTCGTACGCTGCGCGTTAAGGGCCGTGGAATAACAAAAGGCTCACATGTTGGAGATCTGCTTGTAACAGTTGATGTGCAAGTGCCACAACGCGTGGATGGCAAGGCGCTAGAGGCGCTCAAGAGCTTTGCTGCAGAAACTGCTGGCGAAGATGTTCGCGCTGAATTAGCTGCAAAGGCAAAACAATGAACGATGAATTAAAGAATGAAGTCCCAGCAGATGACGCAGCTGTCTATGTCATCTCAGTTGCTGCAGAGATTTCTGGACTACACCCACAAACTTTGCGCCAATATGACAAGTTAGGTTTAGTTTCACCTTCTCGCACAGAAGGGCGTAATCGCCGTTATTCATTGCGCGATATAGCGTTGCTGCGCGCAGTTCAAAAGCTTGTGGGAGAAGGAATTAATCACGCAGGAATTAAGCGCATCATTGAACTTGAATCTGCGATGGCAAATATGGCTCTTGAGGTTGCGCAGCTGCGCATTGAAGTTGATGCGCTCATTGAAGCTAAT